>JABDNG010000019.1 GCA_013001045.1 Woeseiaceae bacterium
TACATCCAGTAGTCTTCCGCCCAGCCGCCAATGGCGTCGAAGTCAGCACGATCGATCAACAAGACCGAGCCAGTTACCCAATCGCAGTACGTCACTGTCTCGTAGTCGCCGCGTGGATCCGGAAACCTGGATGGCATCAAGACGCGCAGAAGTGCTTTTAGCGTTTTGCTTTGATTCAACAGGCTTGGAAAGTCATCGAACACCTTCTGCGGCTTGCCACCACTCGATACCTGCTTTGGAGCAACGATGCCGATATTGTGCTGCTCCTTGATATCGATCAGCGCCTGAATACTCTCGCACGAAGCGATTACGTCAGGGTTCATGAACAGCAGCTTTTCTCCTGTAGCCGCCGCGACGCCGATATTGCAGCCAGCCCCAAAACCGCTGTTGATGGGGTTGGCGATAAATTTCACCCAAGGAAATCGCGCCGAGAATGCGGCGAAAGGCTGCGGGTCCGATTCGTTGTCGACCGCAATGATTTCCCAGTCTTCAGGAAAATCCTCCTGCAGTGCGACGAGAGCAGATTCGAGGTGACTCCAGGAGCGGTAGTTGACGGTGACGATGGATAATCTCATGCCCCTGAAGGCCCATTGATCAGTATCGCTAGCGCGGGCAAAGCTGGTCCAGGTAGTGCTTCACGCCGTCTTCAACCGGTCGAAATTCAACGTCGCAACCGGATTCACGCAACTGTGTCAGGTCCGCCTGCGTGAAACTCTGGTAGGCGCCCTTGAGATGGTCGGGAAAAGGAATGTATCGAACCTTGCCTTTCTCATGCCATTTGATGACCGCGTTGGCGACATCATTGAAGGTCTGCGCTTTTCCGGTGCCGGCATTAAATATGCCGGAGATGTCGGGATGGTCCAGAAACCAGAGGTTAACGTCGCACACGTCATCGACGTAAACGAAGTCCCGCAACTGCTCTCCATCCTTGTAGCCGTCATTGCCCTCAAACAACCTTGCTTCGCCATCTTCCAGAACCTGATTATTGAAATGAAATGCAACGCTTGCCATGGAGCCCTTGTGCTGTTCACGGGGGCCATAAATATTAAAGTATCTCAAGCCGACCACCTGGCTGTCGGGCTTGGCCGCCACGCGCCGCACATAGCGGTCGAATTGCAATTTCGAATAGCCATAGACGTTCAGCGGATTTTCGAAAAGCGGGTCTTCGACAAATGTCTGCGAGCCACCGTAAACCGCAGCTGACGACGCATAGATGTACGGCGTGCCGTGTTCGAGACAATGGTGCAATAGACTCTGTGAATAGCTGTAGTTGTTCTTCATCATGTAACGGCCGTTCCATTCGGTCGTTTCGGAGCAGGCCCCCTGATGAAAGATGGCGGCGATTCCACGAGCGAACGGCTCATCCGAGGCCAGCCGGTGCAGAAAGTCGTCTTTATCGATGTAGTCGGCAATAGCGAGATCCGATATGTTCGCGAACTTGTGGCCGTCTTCAAGGTCGTCCACAACGACGACGTCGTCGTGTCCGTGATCGACCAGTGCACGGGCCAGGTTGCTACCTATAAAACCGGCACCACCGGTGACAATATGCATGCGGCTATTTCCCTGCAGAATCCGACGTTGGCGCGACTAGTCGTCGCCATCCGTCATATGGTATTGCGCACCACAATACGGGCACTTGGCTTCGCCAGTGGCCTCGATGGGCAAGAATACTTTGGGGTGCGAGTTCCAAAGGTACATGCCCGGCATCGGGCAACTCAGCGGCAGATCCCTGGGGCGAACCCCGTAATTGTGTTGTGCATTCGCCGGAATCAGGTTCTGGTCGACGTTTCCTGCTTTAGCTGCCACGGGCACCCTCTGTTGAGACGGTTAAGGAACCACGAATTATAGGCGCTGCGCCGCGCCGCGGCCATGCTCAGTCGAGCCACTGAGCCCAGACCTTCGTGACAAATTCGCGCTCTTGCACAAATTCCTCGGCTGCGGCCAGGGGCTCATCGTCATCCAGCACGAGATGATGCTGTCGCAAACGGTAGCGGCGATAGCAGTCCTGCAGCCTGTCGCCGAGCTCCGGCTCGATACAGCCCGCTTTAGCCAGCGCGTCCAGTTGCCGGATATTATCCGAGTAAAAAATGACGTCGGGGTGTGCTTTTGCCTGGCTCAATACGAGGTATTGAACCAGGAACTCGATGTCTCCGATGCCTCCGGCACCGTGCTTGAGGTCGAATTGCCTGCCGTCAGTTCGATCAAGCTCCTTGCGCATCTTCTGGCGCATGCCGATAACGTCGTCGCGCAGCGTCTCGCGCCGGACGCGCTCAACCAGCGTGTCCTTGCGAATTCTTTCGAACTCCCGCGCCACCGCAGGGCTGCCCGCAACCGCTCGTGCACGCAACAACGCCTGGTGTTCCCACGTCCACGCATTGTCCTCCTGGTAGCGCTCGAATGCTTCGGTGCTTGTTACCAGCAAGCCCTTGTGGCCGTCCGGCCGCAAACGGGTGTCGATTTCGTAAAGCTCACCCGAACCCGTCTGCGTTGTCAGAAACAGGACCAGCCGCTTGACCAGCCGGGCAAAGAACATCAAGTTATCCAGCGGCTTTTCGCCATCCGTCATCCGCGACTCACCGCGCGAGTCGTGCAGGAAGACGATGTCGAGATCGGAGCCATACGATAGCTCGAGGCCGCCGAGCTTGCCGTAACCGACGATGCCAAGCCCTGCTTCATGCTTGACGCCGTCGACGACGTAGCACGGCACACCATGACGCGCAGTAAGGTCCTGCCAGGCCACTCGCAGTGCCTCATCGAGCACGGATTCTGCCAGCCAGGTCAGGCCATCGCTGACCTTCATGATCGGCAGGCTGCCGTGAAAATCGGCGACCGCAATTCGAAACATCGTAGCGCGCTGATACTCCACGATCGCGAGCATCTGCGCTTCACCGTCACTCGGTTCGACGGTTGCAAGACGCTGCTTCAATTCAGCAGACAGATCCGACTTCGTTACAGACGCCGAGTAAATGCGGGGATCCAGTAGCTCGTCAAGCAGCACCGGGTTACGCGCAATCTGATCAGCGATGTACTGGCTGCGTGCACAGAGATCGACCAGCCGCGTCATCGCCATGCCGTTTTCATTGAGCAATGCCAGGTAGGCACTGCGCCGCAATATTCTGGCGACGACGTCCAGGGTACGTGTCAGGGCAAGAAGCGGTGCGTCGGTCTCGACCGACGCCATTATAAGTTCCGGAATAAACCGATGCAGTCGATCCGCCGCGATCGCATCGATTTGCTGGATTGCGGCGGCGCTTGCGAAAGACACGAGCCGTGCCGCAAGGTCAGCTGCGCCTTTGGTGTTTGTTTGATGCAGCAGTTCGCGCCAATGCTCCTCGGTGGCGTCAGACTCCCAAGCCCGCGCCAGTTGTTGTCGCAATGGCGTGTCGTCATTCTGACCCCGAAACGCAACCCGATCGAATTCCGCCACAATTGCCTCACGATGTTGATCAAGGGTCTTCCGCAGCGCATCCCAGTCCGCGTAACCCATGGCCAGGCAAAGCCGTGCCCGGTCGGTCTCATCACGCGGCAAATCGTGCGTTTGCTGATCGCGAATTCCCTGGATGAAATTCTCGAGACGCCTGAGGAAGCGGTACGCTTCCCGCAAAAGATCCGCCGCCCTGGCCGAGAGGCCGCGACGGCTGACGAGCTGTGGCAAGACCTTTTGCAGTTCGCGGCCCTGCAAGGCAGTTTCGCTGCCGCCACGCACCAGTTGGAAGGACTGTACGATGAACTCGGCTTCCCGAATTCCGCCAGGTCCCAGCTTCACGTTGTCCGAGAGTTCGCGACGTCTGACTTCCGCCGCGATCATTGCGTGCATTTCGCGCAAGGACTCGAACACGCCGTAGTCGATGTAGCGGCGATAGACGAACGGCCTGATCAGGTTGTTATTGATGTCTTCGCGCACATCCTGACCCGGATCCGGCCCCACCACCCGCGCCTTGATATACGCATAACGCTCCCAGTCGCGTCCATGCTGCAGAAGATAGGACTCCAGCGCGGCGAAACTGACAACCGGCGGGCCACTGTCGCCGAAGGGTCTCAGCCTCGTATCGATACGAAATGCGAAGCCGTCCACGGTAACTTCATCGAGCAGCGCGATGACGAGGCGCGAGAGCCGTCCGAAATACTCCTGCGCGCTCACGGAACGTGCGCCATCTGTTTCGCCGTCTTCAGAAAACAGGAAGATCAGGTCGATGTCGGACGAGAAGTTGAGTTCGCGCCCGCCGAGCTTGCCCATGCCAAGGATAACCATTGGCACGCGCTGACCGCGGCTGTCCCTCACATGTCCGTAGCGAGGTGCCAGCAGCCGCATCGCGGAGCGAGTCGCAACATCCAGCATCGAGTCCGCCAGTCCCGAGAGCTCGCCGAGGGTTTCGTCGAGATCGGCAAGGCTGAAAATCTCACGCCATAGAATGCGTAATAATGTGCGATTTCGGATTCGGCGCAGCTCAGACTTGAGCGCGTCCGCATCAAGAGCACTATCCGCTACGGACTCGAGCACTGCCTCGCTGTCGCCCGGCACCTCGCTGAAGGAGGCCACGTTCTCGAGGAACCACTGCCAGTTCTGCAACACGACCCCGGCAGCGAATTCGCTGCAGGCCACAAGCCTTACGAGGGGTTCAACCTGGTCGGCCGGCAGCTCCGACACAGCGTGCTGGTCTCTTAGCCGTTCGAACCACGTTTCGACCGGCGCCTGCAATTCCTGCGATAACCCAAGCGTCGCGTCGTTGATGCAGCTTTCCACACGGCTTCCCATGGCACGCAGTCTATCGAAAAACTGCGGCAACTCCGGCACTATTCATTCCGTGCCTGACAAACATCTACTGATCGTCTATCACTCGCAATCCGGAACGACGTCCCGGATGGCCGAGGCCGTTATTCGCGGCGCGACAAGCACGTCGGTTGACGGCGTCGAGGTACGTGTCAGAACCGCGCTCGAGGCTGACGCCGATGACCTGCAATGGGCGGATGGCTTTATTCTCGGTACGCCCGAGAATTTCGGCTACATGAGCGGCGCCATGAAGTATTTTCTCGATCGCGTCTATTATCCCTGTGAAGGCAAACTCAATGGCCGCCCGTGGGCGCTTTTTGTGCGGGCCGGCAACGACGGAACGGGCGCTATTTCAAGCGTTAGGCGCATACTCATAGGGCTCGCGGTCAGGGAGGTTCAGGAACCGCTCCTCATCCGGGGCGAATTCGACGATGCCCGGTTGGCCGACTGCGAGGAACTGGGACTGACAATGGCTGCGGGTCTCGAAGCCGGCGTATTCTAGTCACGCGTGGTTTTGCCGCTATAGCACCGAAAGTTGCGGAGTATCCGCGAGCTCGTCAACCACATCCTGGAATGGCGCTGGCTTGCCGATAATGTGGCCCTGCGCGTAGTCAACGCCGAGCTTGGTGATTAGCTGGCGCGCGAGATCAGTCTCCACGTATTCTGCCACCGTCTTGAGGTCCATCACCTGTGCCACCTGCGTGATAGCTGCGACCATCGATTCCGATATACGATTTTCGGTGATGTCGCGAATGAAGCTGCCATCGATCTTTAGTGTGTCGACATTGAAATTCTTGAGGTACGCGAAGGAACTCAGCCCGGCGCCGAAGTCGTCGAGCGAGATTGTGCAACCGAATTCCTTGAGGCGGTCGATAAAAGCCTGTGCCTTGGCAAGATTTGAAACCGCCGCGGACTCGGTGATCTCGAAGCAAAACGACGATGGCTCCAATCCGCTGAGTCGAATCTCCTCTTCGATGAATCCGAAAATATCGTCATCGCCCAACGTCTGCCCTGACAAGTTAATCGAGAAGATCGCGCCCGACTCGCTCAACGAGTCGCTCGCCTCAGCAAGCATCGCGATGGTTTTCGACACAACCCAACGGTCGATCTGCGGCATCATATGATAGCGCTCAGCAGCCGAGAACAGTGCATCGGTCGGCACACGATTACCCTCTGAATCCGCCATACGCAACAAGATTTCATGGCGCGAATTCGAAGAACCGGCATTCAGACCTGAGATCGGTTGCGCACGCAATTCGAAACCGTTGCCATCCAGCGCCTGCTGAATTTCGGCAACCAGCTGCATATCGTCATAGCGTCGGATAATGCTCTGATTGCCTTCGTCGAAGACCTCTATTCGATCCCGCCCATGATCCTTGGCCGATTCGCATGCCATGCGTGCCGTCGTCAGCGCGCTGCCATCTTCGCCATTGCTACGCGCAAACTCAGCGATTCCGACACTCATTGTAATCTGTAAGGACTTGTCGCCCTGCAGGTACCGTAGCGCTGCACGCTTGTCACGAACCTCGTTCGCGTAATCGAGCGCCGTTTCAGCATCGGCGTGCGTCAGCAATATACAAAATTCGTCGCCCGCCAGCCGCGATAGCACGGCCGTACTCGGCAGATCCTCTTCCAGCAATCGTGCGAAACGCATGATGACCTCATCACCCGCCTTGCGACTGAATCGGTCGTTGACCAGCTGCAGGTTATCGAGGTCGAAGTAGATCAGCTGGTGAGTGTCTACGTCCGACGACAGGGCTTTCCAGGACTCATGCAGTTGAGCTTCGAAACCGGCCCGGTTCATAAGGCCGGTCATTGCATCGAACGACTGCTCGATGACGTATTCGACTTTGCGGACAATGTGCGACATGAAGCGCCGATCACTGGTCGTGAAATTCTGCTTGTCGACGCGCCCAAGCTGGGCGAACACGCCTTCGACATTGCCATTCTTGTCCAGCAATGGACTGAGCAGTGTTTGATAGCCCTGCTCGGCCTCGTTCGACGATCCCTCCACAGCGGGAATCTCGAAAATTACAGCCTGACGCTGTCCCTCGAGCTTTGGCAACAACTGGTCGATCAGATACCTGTCCAGCACTTTGCGATTGACGTTTTTCCAACTTGCATGCGTTGCACTGATGCGAATTCGTTTCGAGGGAATGAGCAACACGCTGTAGTTGATGCCCAGGTATCGCCCACTCTGGCCGACGAGTTGCGCAAGATTGGAGTGACGTTTCGATGCGCCATGGATTTTTTCGTCGACCTCGTACACGAGCTTGAGCTCTTTCTCGACTTCCTTGACACGCGTCTTAACGTCGGCAAGATTCTGATCGACACGCAGGCCTTCGCCAATGAGTTCGACGGCGGGCTCGAGGATGCTCTTGATTACACTGGGATTGAATGAAGCCGACTTGCCGGCATTCTTCGAAAACAACGCGACGAGGATGCCGATTACGTCGCGCTCCTCGCCAAAGACCGGCAGTAAGAGTACGGTCCTCGCCGACGGCAAGGTTCGTTTGAAGATTTCGTCTGAGTCTTTCAGGCCGGCAATTGCATCTTCCGAAAGTTCGGCAACAAAGTTGTCGACCTCGAAGTCATCGGCGTTGTCACTGCCCCAGACACATTTTCGAGCCAGATTGTAAAAACTAAAAACCTGTGCTCTCGGCACGAGTGAATGCAACAGGCCGGCCGCCTTGCTAACGTTCTTTTCGTTCTTCTGGCTGTGCATTTCTGCAGACACAAGCGCTCCAATCCCTGGTGAGCTTTTTTACTGTGCCTTAGGATGCCAGCCACGGCGGCAACCCGCTGTGACTCAGGTCTCAGCGATCGTGCAATTCCTTCAATAATTCAGGCGTTTACCTGCCGTTTTAACGTAATATGCGGCGCTTCGTCAGTGCTGGCCTTGTTACGCTTACAGGGCAGCCAGCCAATCGTCGTCCGAGCCTTCGTTGACGCCCTCGAAAAGTGGCGTGCTCAGGTAGCGCTCTCCGGTATCCGGCAGCATTGCCAGGATGACGGAACCCTGTGGCGCTTCCCTGGCCACGGCAAGTGCCGCCGCGAGTGTTGCACCCGATGAAATGCCCGTGAATATGCCTTCTTTTGCGGCGAGTTCGCGTGACACCGCAATCGACTCATCATCCGTAACCGGCACGAGTTCATCGAATACTTCGCGATTCAAGACCTCCGGAATAAAGTCCGGTGTCCAGCCCTGAATTTTGTGCGGATTCCATTCCTTGCCGCCGAGCAAGGACGCCCCGGCCGGTTCGGTTGCGACGATCGTTACGCCGGGCCTCGCTGCTTTGATTACCTCACCAGCGCCCGTCATCGTGCCGCCAGTACCGTATCCGGTTACCCAGTAGTCGAGCCGTCTTCCTGCAAAATCGCTCAAGATCTCCGGACCCGTCGTATGCCGGTGAAACTCCGGGTTTGCCGGGTTCTCAAATTGTCGGGCGAGAAACCAGCCGTGTTCTTCTGCGAGTTCCTCGGCTTTCTTAACCATGCCCGTTCCGCGCTCAGCGGCTGGCGTTAATATTACCTTTGCGCCGAGCCCGCGCATGACCTTGCGCCGCTCGACCGAGAAGGAATCGGCCATCGTGGCGACGAACGGATAACCTTTAGCGGCGCAAACCATGGCCAGTGCGACTCCGGTATTGCCCGAGGTCGCCTCAACAACGGTTTGACCGGGCTTTAGCAGGCCGCGGTTTTCGGCGTCGGTGATGATGGCAAATGCGAGGCGATCCTTGACAGAGGCCATCGGATTAAACGACTCGACCTTCACGTACATCTCGACGTGGTCGGGCGCCATGCGATTAAGGCGCACTACAGGCGTGCGTCCAATGGTCTCCAGGATAGTGTTGTAGATCATTTTTTGTCCTTGTTATCGGATCATGTGCTTTGTTTAGCATAAATCGTGCTTGTTTGCGCTTCGGCGAAAAGCACCCGCTGGCCCGGCCGGCCACGTATGGCACGTTGATCAGCCAGCGTACCGCGCTCAATGATTGCAATCGGCGTACTTTAGGAGCGCTCGTGAGCAATGAGATCGCCGTATTTGTTTCAGGCGCAACCACCGGGATTTCTGCTGATATAGTCTTGCGTTATATGAATCTGTTATATGTAAGCCCATGAAGCTTCAACAACTAAAATACCTGCTTGCGATTGTCGACAACGGCTTGAACATCACTGCAGCAGCCGAACGACTCTATACATCGCAACCTGGAGTCAGTAAGCAACTCAAGTTGCTCGAGGAAGAACTTGGCCTGCAATTATTTTCACGCAAGGGCAAGAGTCTTGGCGGCATCACGCCGGCGGGAGAACAAGTCATTGAACGTGCCCGCGTGATAATGCAGGAAGTTGAAAATATTCGGAGCCTCGCGTCGGACTATTACCAGGAAGAAGAGGGCTCGCTGTCGATCGCCACGACGCATACGCAGGCCCGCTATGTATTACCCGAAATTATCGGTGAGTTTCGCAAACGATTCCCGAAAGTCGGCCTGGATCTTCATCAGGGCACATCCGAACAGATTGCCGACATGATCGCGTCGAATGATATTGATTTTGCGATTGCGACTGGATCAAGTGACCTTTTTTCCGAACTGATGCTCGTGCCGAGCTACCGTTGGGATCGTTCGATTATTGTACCGAAAGGACACGAGTTAACGAAACTCAAGCGCAAGATTACGCTGCAGGATCTGGCGAAATATCCGCTGGTGACTTACGTTTTTAGCTTTGGCGGGCAATCCTCGTTGAAACGTGCGTTCGCTGACCAAGAACTCGAACCGGACGTCGTATTCACCGCAAGAGATGCCGATGTGATCAAGACTTACGTTCGCATGGGCCTCGGCGTCGGAATTGTCGCCAGCATGGCTGCGGACTGCGCGGACAAAAAAGACCTGCAGGTCCTTGAGGCCGAAGGTCTGTTCCCGCGCAGTACTACGTGGATCGGATTTCGCAAGGATTCCATATTGCGGCGCTACATGATCGAATTTGTGCAGTTGTTTGCGCCGCATGTCTCGGCCAAAAAACTGGAACAGGTGCGCGCTGCGCGCTCGCAAAGCGAGATCGACGCTCTGTTTGACGACGTTGACCTGCCACTGCGCGTCGGCTGCGCCGAAGGCATTATCGAAGCCGCGTAACTACGCCGGCCTCGCCCGCCCCGTCGTTTCCCCAAAGTCCATTTCGTGCAAGCCGCACTCGCACTTCTGGCCGAAAAGATGATCTTGCGATCAGTAAATGCGAATGCCGCCGTGTCGTCTGCGGCTGCTGCGATCGACCCACCACAGTCCCAACAGAAAACCTCCAACCAGGCAAACGCCGATCGCCGCGGCGACCCAACTCAGCGGCAAGCTGCCTTTGTATCGTTCCTTCAAACCCTGGATGCTCGCGTTTTCCGCCTTGAGGTCGGCGATAACTTCCTCGGCATCATCCAGCTTCATAGTCAGCTCAGCCCCCTCGTCCTTGAGTCCCTGAATTGTCGCGGCAGGGCCGGCAAACGCCTGCTTCGTTTGCTCGAGTTCGGCGAGCAGCGCGTCGCGCTCGGCGATGGTCTCTTCCACGATGAGCTTGGCCGGCTTGTCTGCAACCAGGTAAGCTGCTTTGACGTAGCCACGCGCGCCGTCCGGCAACTGGACGCTCGCATAATTGCGATCCCGCGAAATGATTTCAAGCGCCTGACCGCTGTCGAGCATGCGAAAAGCACGGTCGCTCGTATCTTCAGCCCGGTGCAGGCCCAAGCGGAGGTTGTCAGTGATGTACGCCGTTTCCGCGGTCACGACCATTGGAAGGAATACCAGAAACCCAATTACCAGACGCATTGTCAATCTCCATAGCTCGCCGGGAGTGTACTACAGGCTACGGCGCTTGCGATGTGATCTGTTTATTGTTCATACACCCAGCGCAACAGCGCCTCCTGCACTTCCTCGCCGGGTCCGCGATGAATGTCCTTATGATTCTGAACCGCTACAACGGCATAACGCCGGCCCGATCTCGACTGCAGGTATCCGGCGACTGCACTTACGTCGTCCATTGACCCGGTCTTCAGGTGGGCTTTGCCGATGATGTCCGTCCCCTGAAATCGACGCGACAGCGTGCCGTCGAGACCGGAGATCGACATTGATGCAACGTATTCGGGCATATACGGCTGTCGCCAGGCAAACGTCAGCAGGGAGCCCATGTCTGCGGCCGTGATGCGCGCGTTCCTCGACAAGCCGGCACCATTCTCGAGAGCAAGCTTGCAGGACTCCAGGCCATTGTCCGTCAGCCAGTTTGCGATCACGGCCCGACCGCCTTTCTCGGTGCCAGGCTCACCATTCACTTCGGCCGATAATGTGTAGAGCAATTGGCGAGCCATCACGTTGTTACTGTGCTTATTGACGCGCGCAATCATCTCGCTCAGCGGCAGCGATTCAAACGACACGAGCGGCTCGGATTCGGTCTCAGCGACAACGTTCTTCCAGCCGCCATCGAATTCGCCGCCGGACTCGCGCCACAATAATCGAAACAGGCCATAGACAAACTCGTTGTGCGATAAGGCGGCGCGATCCATGGCGTAGCGCTTGCAGCCATTTGGGAACTTCCCTGAAAACGTCACCTCATCTTCCAGTTCGTTCGTGCTTATCGTGATGCCGCGCTGGTAGCCACGACAACGGCCGGACGCCAGCCCCAGTTGATTTTCAACGGTCAGGTTATCGAGCGCCGGCTCCAGCCTGACGTTGACCGCATTCAGGGCGTGATCCGGTTCGAACCAATAGCGAACGACTTTGAAATTCATCAGCAGCGCATTTGGCGCAACGTTGTAAGCACGCAGGGGTTGCCGGTCAAATGCGCCCGGGTCGTAGTCACCGACATCGAAGTAACTGTCGTCGATCAGCAGGTCGCCGCTGATCTCGCGCACTCCCGCGAATCGAATTTCCCGCAAAAATTGCCATACTCGCTCGGTGACAAGAAATGGATCGCCATAACCCTTGAGCAAAAGGTCGCCATCGAGATATTCGCCCTGCATTTCTCCCAGCGCGAATACGTCTGTCTTCCAACGATACGTGGGACCGAGAATATCGAGTGCAACGAGGGTCGTAAGCAGCTTGATTGTCGACGCCGGATTCCTTGGCTCGCCGTCCAGCCACTGCAGAACCGTCTTACCTGTGTCGACGTCTGCGACATAGATGCTCAACGTATCGGAGGGCACCTGGCGTAGCTCGAGTACACTGCGGACGCCAAACGGCAGCTCCGCTTCCGCGGCGTGTGCCGCAACGCCGGTAACAAGCCAGAGCAGAAACAATATGCCTGTACGTTTCATGGCGTCCTTTTCGGTTGTCGAGCATCACATCGCATCGTCACCCTCCAATGACGGCAGGTGCCTGGCGAGCGCGCGGCTCGCCGTGCGATGAATAGCCCAGGTTAAAACGATGATTGCGGTAATGCCGGCCGCGGCAATCCAGTAGCCGAGGTCCGACGGTGTCGCCTCGCCTGAGAGAATCTGGCCGAGATCTCGCGCAAGAGTGCCGAGGTAAACGTACAGCGCCACCGCCGGCAGCATGCCAATCGTCGTTGCAACGAAATGTGTCCGCGCCTTGACTGAAGTAATGCCATAGGCGTAGTTCAGGACATTGAATGGAATTATCAGTGACAACCGCGTAAGCGCGACAATCAGGAACGCTTCTTCCTGAAGCCCTTTTTCAATCGCCTCGAGTCGCTGGTTTCCGGCGACTTTATTCTCTACCCAATGTCGCGCCCCCATCCTGCCGCTCAGGAACGCGCTTTGGGCGCCCACGGCGATGCCTATGGCCGAAAACAGAAATCCTGGAAAGAGTCCGAAGAGGAATCCCGCAATCATCATGGAGACGGAACCCGGAACGAAAAGCACCGTCGCGACTACCACATAGGCGACGTAAATAAATGGACCGGCAACCGGATGTTGTTGCACCCACTCGACGACAAACGCAATCCAGTCGGCGAACGGCAACGCGTAAAGACTGTAAACCAGCGCCAGGAAGACGACGGTAATTGCTATCCGGTTGACAATAGTGCGGTTCAAAAGTCTGCTCAGCCTTGCGACGCCGGTCGCTTGATTTTGTTGGAACGTACGCGATCTGCGAGCGTGGTCGGACGAACGCCAAGCAGCTCGGCAGCGCCACCCGCACCCGAGACTCGCCAGTTTGTCTGCTCCAATGCCCTGATCAGGTTGGCTTTCTGAAATTCCTTGATTTGCTTATCAGTCATGACGCTATCGGTAATAACTGCCTCCTCGGGCGATTCGTCGGATTCGGGCTTGAAGCCAGGCATCGACAAATCCAGCCGCAACACCTTGCCTTGTGAAAGAATAACCGCTCTCTCAATAACGTTCTTCAGTTCGCGCACGTTACCGGGCCAATCATATTCGCGCAGATTTGCGGTTTGTGCGCGGGTCAGGGTAAGTATCGGCCGCCCAAAATCCTTGCAGGTCTGCTCCAGGAAATGCTGCGCCAACTGCACCACGTCGTCCCCACGCGCGCGAAGCGGCGGTACATCGACCGGAAAGACACTTAGCCTGTAGAAAAGGTCTTCCCGAAAATCGCCATCAACAATCAGCTGCTCGAGGTTGCGATTCGTTGCCGCAATGACGCGAACGTCAACCGTGCGCGTTACATCGTCGCCTACGCGTTCAAACTCGCTTTCCTGCAGCACGCGCAGCAGTTTACCCTGCAACTCGAGCGGAATTTCACTCACTTCGTCGAGAAACAGTGTGCCACTGTCGGCCAGTTGAAATCGTCCAATTCGATCACGATGTGCGCCGGTAAACGCGCCTTTGACATGGCCAAAGAACTCACTTTCGAAGAGTTCTTTTGGAATCGACGCACAATTCACTTTTACCAGTGGGCCGTCGGCTCTCGGAGAACGCACGTGTATCGCATGAGCGACCAGCTCTTTGCCAACACCTGACTCACCCTGCACAAGTACGCTTGCCGGCGTCTCCGCCACGGCCTCCAAGCGCTTCAGCATCTGACGCAACGCCGTACTGGTGCCGACCATTCGTCCGAAATTCATAGCGACGTTGACCTCCTCGCGGAGATAGTCACGTTCCCGCTCCAGCTCTTCACGCAGTCGTGCGTTTTCCGCGAGCGTACAACGCAGCTGGCGCTCCGCGCGGTTGCGTTCCGTCACGTCTTTCGACGCGACGAGCATGTGACCGAAATCGCTACTGTCGTGACGGTTTGGGATAGCTGACATCACCAGGTCCATGACCTGCCCCTTCTTGGTGACCATCTGTCGCTTCAGGTTGTTGAACTCGCGTTTCTCTAACAGCTCGTTCAGGCTACCGTCGGCATACTGTTTGCGATCGGCTTCGCTGAAGAAATCCGTGATCGGGCGACCGACAACCTCTTCTCGCTTGAAACCCAGTTTCTGCAGCCAGTGATCCGTTACCGTGACAATCAAGCCGTTATTGTCGACCGTGTGCAACATCGCAGGCGTCGAGCGATACAAGGTCCGGTACTTGAGGTTCGCCCGCGCTTGATCCGATATCTCCGTGTACATCGCAACGGTGCGCAGGAACTGACCTGCACGATCGTATTCGACAATTGCGTTCGTCAGACAATCGACCACTTCTCCCGATCGAGTGACGAAGCTGATGGGCTTGTTTTCGAGCTTGCCGGTGCGCCGCAAAGCCGGACGCAATTCCTCGCGCACGGACCTGGCGCTTTCCGGCGTGGCAAATTTCTCGGGTCGTTGACCAACCATGTCGTCCCGGTCGTAGCCGAGCCGCGACAACATCGCGTCGTTAACATCCAGGTAAACAGCGTCTTCGGCGATCGACGTCGCCATGACCGGGAACTTCCGAAACAGCCATTGATAGTCATCTGGGGTAATCATCGGCGCATGATATACGAAATTTCGTAAACGATGTCACGATTTTTCGTAATTAACGGTTTTTCGTAATATAGTGCTCTGACATAACTGGCTGTTTTAAAACAATTTATTGAGTTGGCACGAGTTGTGCAGTATCGACTGCAGACGTCGGCCCTTTGGCCGATCGATTTTCAGACTATCGCGCTGCAGCACAAAGCTGCGCGCAATCGCTTAGGGACAAGATGATGAAAACCAGGAAGATTGAAAACAGACTTGCATTGCTCGGAGCGCTTATCGTTCTGATCGGGGTCACTTGGGCTGCAGGCTCGGCATTCGCTGCCGAGCCCAGCGAAATGAAAAGCGCCAGCAAGGTAGCGCGCGTCGTGACCGACGAAACGATCCTTGGTGCTCGAAAGGCCATAACCGAGGCCGCAGAAGAGGCCGCGAAAGCCCTCGAGGCGGAAACCAGGTTCGACCTTGATAATCAGATTGCTGGCCTCACAACTACGCTGATGGCGGGCAGGCGTTAAGCGCCCGTCGACCTCACGTTCCGGCGGCATGCTGGCCAGGCCTCTTCCCCCCCGATAGCCTGGCAGGCAGCCCCGGAATTACGCTGGACTGGAGTCCGGTGAAAGGACCAGGAAGGTCCGGCGGCACCCCCCTGCCGTTATATTAAGGGGCGCCGGGGACCGCTCCGTTTTGGAACGGCACGCTGGTTCATGCGATGAATTCAGTTCCCCGGCGCCTTTCTTTTTAGTCGGTCACGCGCCGCCTGTGCGCTTCAGCGCGATTATTCTGCACCCTGGCATTGCGACTGCTGATGGACTCACGTAGCCGTTTGAGCCAGAGGCGCGCCCACGTGAATTCGATGCTCAGTATTGCGAGCCCTACAGGAATGACGACGATTGCGGGCCCAGGGGTCACGATCATCAAGAGGCCAAGCAGCACCACAGTGGCACCTACGACGCCGACGACAATGCGGCGCGCCACTTTGTACGTCAAATGCACCACTCGCCTGATCAAATCCTACCCCGCTTTTTTATTTTGCCTCATCTTGTCGTAGCCTTAGTACGATGAAGCCTAAAAGAGTTCAAATCGTTGCTGTCGCGTGCCTGCTCGCCACGGCACAGATCGCGGCGGCCGACAATGCGCTCACACTACACGTGAACGAGACACGCATACAAATTGAGCCGCGCGATTCGGGTCGCACGCAAGTGAACCTGCCGTCGCTGGACTTGTCATTGCGAACGTCGTTCGTCTGTCCCGCGGCGGGTAGCGCCGAGTCCGTCACGATGAGCATCGCCGACACGCACGAACGCTTCGGTGCCGAGAATATCTCGGACGTTGCTGTGCTTGAGGCCACTATCAGCGTGCCTGCGCAACAGATCGCACCGGTCTCTCTTGCGGGATTCTGTACTAAGGGTGACGGGCCGAATGAGTCGGAATTGCTGCTGCCCGGCATCGCCACGGCACAGGTTTCATTGCGATGCCGCAGCGAAGAACTGGGATCGTCAATGCACTATGCCAGCGCCGTCGTGCCGCTCACGGTCATTTGCCTGTCGATCGAGAATCAGGAGTCGTCTGTGGACAAATGATAGTCCAGGAACTCCAATGTGCGCTTCCAGGCATCGGTCGCGGCCGCTTCGTCATAGTTGGCGCCCGTCGGGTTCGCAAACGCGTGACCAACCCCTGGGTAAATCTGGATTTGATGGTTCTTGCGTAACCGCTTCAGCGCGTCACCGAAAGCCTCGACTGACTTGACCTTGATACCCGTATCTTCCGCCCCGAAAAATCCGAGTATCGGGCTGTTGATAGGGCGCAGCTTGTCTTCATCACTGGTGACCTGACCGTAATAGATGACGCTTGCGTCAAGCTCGGCGGGAAACAGCTGCGCTGTATTCAGCGACCAGCTGCCGCCAAAACACCAGCCGATCGATCCGACGCGTGGCGCGCCCGCCGTCTCGCTGACAAATTTGTAAGCACTCCTGATGTTCTCATTGGCCGCTTCCGTATCCTCCACTACTGAAAGCATGAGCTGGCGCGCTTCAGCACTGTTTTTCGCGACCTTGCCACCGTAAAGATCGACCGCCAGGACAATGTACCCTTCGGCGGCAAGCCGGTCGGCCATAGCCCGAATATTGTCATTCAAGCCCCACCATTCGTGAATCATGATGACAGCGGGTAACGGCTCGAACATGTCTTCAGGCGCGACAAAATAACCGTAAACCAGCTCGTCACCGTCCTCTGCGTACGGCATCGTCTCAGAGATCACGGCCCGTCTGGGTTCAAGCTCCGCGGCCGCGCTAGCGGCCGTGGTGTCTTTCGCGTGCTCTCTCGTCATCGCGTCGACATTCGCACGAGCGGCCGCTCTGTCGTCTTCAGCGGCATCTCCTCCGGAATCGCCGCAGGCGACCAGTGCTGCGCCGCTCAGGCAAAGCGCCACGACAATCCCCGTTTTTCGAAGCCTTGCTATCAACATACAACTATCCTGCAGTATTCTGTTTCTTATGATTGAAATGCAGTGCCAGACCCATTCTATGGCAGCAGTATTATAGAGGTGACGCGGGAACACTGACTACCACTCGTCCTCGTCCCATTCCTTGAGCTTACTCTTGTCGACCTGATCCCATTGCTTTTGGCTGAGGCGAACATACTGCAATACCTTGGCTATCGTGTAGACAATGATCAACGCAATCATAATGAGCAAGAAAGTCAGACCCTTTGGCATGGCTTCGATCTCGCAGCTTCCTTAAGGGAATAGCTTAACACCAAGGCGCCCCAAAATAATGACAGGAAACCCCAGGCCAGCACCGATTTGGCGCCGTTCCATAGCTTTTTTGGGCCGCGCGCTGCGCGACAACGACGAGGATTTTACGACGGGCCCGATTCGCCGCGCGCTCGCGCTGCTCGCAATTCCGATGATGCTCGAGATGGCGATGGAATCGATTTTCGCGGTGGTCGATATCGCGTTCGTATCCCGGCTTGGCACCGACGCCGTCGCTGCCGTCGGCATCACTGAAGCCCTCATCACGGTCCTGTACGGCATTGCCATCGGTTTGGGGGTGGGACTCACGGCGATGGTCGCACGCCGGGTGGGGGAGAAGGATGCTGAAGGGGCAGCGGCCGTCACCGGGCAATCCATCTGGATCGGGGCTGTTCTCTCCGTCGTCATAGGTATTGCCGGCGTCATATTCGCGCGCGATCTGCTCGAGATCATGGGGGCCTCAGAAGGCGTCATCGAGCAGGGCCAGGGATTCACGGCGGTGCTGCTCGGCGGCTCATTCAGCATCATTTATCTGTTCTTGCTTAACGCGGCATTTCGAGGCGCCGGCGACGCTACCGTTGCACTCCGCTCGCTGTGGCTCGCCAACGGCATCAATATCATTCTCGACCCATGCCTGATTTTCGGCCTCGGACCGTTTCCGGAGATGGGTGTGACCGGGGCGGCCGTCGCCACGACGATCGGACGTAGCGTTGGTGTGATCTACCAAGTCTGGTATCTACTGGGTGTTCGCGGGCGCATCACCTTCCACATTCGTCACCTGCGCTTGATGCCTGCGCTGAGTGCGCGGCTGCTGCTAATCTCCCTGGGCGGCATCGGCCAGTTTCTCGTTGCGACCGCGAGCTGGATTGGCGTCATGCGAATCGTCGCGATCTACGGCAGCCCCGCCATTGCCGCTTACACCATCGCGCTGCGCATGATGGAATTCACGTTCTTACCCGCATGGGGCCTTGGTAATGCGGCCGCGACCCTTGTCGGTCAGAATCTCGGTGCGCAGCAGCCAGACAGAGCCGAACAGTCGGCCTGGCAGGCTGCAAAATACAACGCGGTCTTCATGACTGTTGCCGGAGCCGTTCTGCTGGTCTTCGCACAGGGAATTACGGGGCTCTTTACCAACGAGCCGGACGTCCTGCACTGGGGAACCCGTTGCCTGCAAATAATGGGTATCGGCTTTCCGATGTACGCCGTCGGCATGGTGATGATTCAGTCATTGAACGGCGCTGGTGATACAGCCACACCGACGCTGCTCAATCTCATTTGCTTCTGGCTTGTGCAGATTCCTCTGGCCTATGTGCTTGCGACGAAAACAGCGCTCGAACCCAATGGCGCTTTCATCGCGATCGTCGTTTCAGAGTCACTACTCACCGTTCTTAGCGTGATAGTGTTCCGGCGTGGGAACTGGAAATTGCATTCTGCCTGAAGCGAACCTGATCGAAATTCGTAACGCGACGATCTGGCGCGGCACAAGCCGTGTTTTCACGAACCTCGACCTTACGATCGCTCAGCATGAACGAGTCGCAATACTCGGACCGAATGGTTCCGGCAAGACGACGCTATTGAAGACGATCAACCGCGAGCTATACCCCGTCGACGAGCCTGGTTCATTCGTACGAATTCTTGGCACTGAATCCTGGAACGTTTGGGAATTGCGTCGGCACATTGGTCTCGTGTCACACGATTTGCATCGACGTTACACGCCAGCTACCACTGCCCTCGAGGTCGTCGTCTCAGGCTTTCATTCGAGCATCGGCGTACAGGGCACACTGGCGAGCCGCGTCACTGCAGAGCAGCTTGCCGCCGCCCGTTCGACCTTGCACGAGCTCGGTGTCGAGTCACTGCGAAACACGCCCCTGAAAGCCATGTCAACCGGACAGCAACGTCGCTGCCTGCTGGCCCGCGCGCTGGTGCACAGGCCGGACACGCTAATACTCGACGAACCCACGGCGGGCCTCGATTTTGCGGCGAGTTTCGATTACCTGAGGCAGCTTCATCGCCTCGCGGAAGCCGGTCGAAACATCGTCATCGTTACGCATCACCTCAATGAAATCCCTCCTGACGTGGATCGCATCATATTGCTGCAAAACGGCCGAGTTGCTGCCGACGGGCCGAAAGCAAGCGTCTTGCGCGGCGCGCTGCTGAGTGAAGTCTACGATACCCCCATTCGCGTCGCCGAAATTGACGGTTACTATTTCGCGTATCCGGGCTTAGCGTCGAAAACGTGACCTGATACGATGCGGCGGTACATCAATACGTCTAATCTGTCGCTTATGTTGAAACCGGCAACAACGTTTCTGACCAGCCTGCCACTCGTGGTTCTGCCTGCCGTCGCCGCGGGCGCCGGGGTCGAGACAGGGATTACGGGCGTTGGCCCTGCGCTAATCATTTTCACGCTCGCCGGGGCGTTGCTGCTGACTCTGATCTTTCGCTCGTCCGCCAATCATGCGGCACGAGTCATCACCGCCAGGATCGGACAGCGGCGAATTCGCAAGGCGCTCGAAAAACGCAGCCCGGACGTTCTTCACGATTTCATCCTGCCGGGCGCGTATGGCGGCCTCGTCAAAGTGAATCACGCCATTCTGACGGCGGGGGGAATCCTCTGCATACAGACTAAACACTACAACGGTATCGTCTTCGGTGGCGCAGACGAAGCGCAGTGGACCAACGTGGACGGCGCCAAACGCCGCCGCTTCCTCAATCCGATTATTCAGAATGAAGGGCGTAGCCGCGCGCTACAACAGGTAGTCCCCGACGTGCCCGTCGCCAACCTCGTTATCTTCACTGGCTCCGTCGATTTCACGTCGGCACCGCCGAAAAATGTCATTCATGTCCGTGATCTCGAGAGTTTTGTCGCGAAGTACGTATTCGGCCCAAGCAAGGTCAAGGACTGGGACGCAGTCTGGCTAAGCGTCAAGGCCGCCGCACTGACGGATGCGGACTCACGCAAGGACTTGCAGGCCCAGGTAACTTTCACCTGACGCAACACGACACGCGGGGCATCGGCCGATGATCTATACTCGGTTGCGATTAGCCGGACTGAGGCGTGTTGGATGGAAACCACTGAAGCTCTGATCTCATCACCCATCGGTGTACTCGCCGTGCTGTGTGTCGTCGCGGCCTTCTTCTTTTTGCTGGCACAAGTCAGCAAAGCGAAGTTCTTCAACTACGTTCCACCGTTATTGTTTATCTACGCGACGCCGGTCTTCCTCAATAATTTCGATGTCATTCCGAGCGAATCGATCATCTATACGGGCCTGAGCAAATTCGCCTTGCCCGTTTTCATTGTTTTGATGCTGATCAAAGTGAACGTGCCCGCGGTCATTCGCGTGATGGGAAAAGGTGTGCTCGTCATGCTCATGGGTACTGCTGGCGTTGTTGTCGGCGGCGTTGTGGCGTATCTCGCCGTGCATCAATGGCTGAGCGACGATGCGTGGAAAGGTTTTGGCACTCTGGCCGGCAGCTGGATAGGCGGCACGGCAAACATGCTCGCAACGAAGGAAATGCTGGGCGCATCGGAGGCGCAATTAGGCCTGGCTGTCATTGCGGATAACGTTGTTTATGTTGTCTGGCTTCCCCTGTTGCTGATGTCGCGTGATTTCGCTGACAAATTCAACAAATGGGCACGCGTGCCGGCCGACAGGCTGGACGCAATGGATGCGGCGGCGGCCCTGCATGTCGAGGACGATCACGCCCCGACGATGTCACAATACCTGTATCTCGCGGCCGTCGTGTTGGGCATCACAGCTATCGGGCACGCGCTGGCGCCCAGCCTCGCAGAATGGATCGCGTCACTCTCGCCGGGGTTGGCAGGGGTATTTTCCGAGACGACGACCCGCATCCTGCTGGTGACTACTATCGCGTTGCTTCTCTCGACGACAGCCGTGTCCACACTGCCCAACTCGACGGCGATCGGCACAGCGCTCGTTTACGTATTCGTGGCCGGGATGGGCGCGCGCGCATCGGTCGCAGGCCTCACTGAAGCGCCCGCGTTCGTGCTGGGCGCGTTTATCTGGATATCCATTCATGGCCTGTTCTGCCTGGCCGGCGCCTGGATTTTCCGGGTCGATGTCCACAGCGTTGCCATCGCATCGGCCGCAAATATCGGCGCCGCTGCGTCGGCACCCATAGTCGCCGCCCACCATCGTCCGAGCCTGGTGCCGGCATCTATTCTGATGGCGCTTCTGGGCTATGCGATGGGTAATTACCTGGCGCCACTTACGGGCCAGCTCGCGAAAATTGCTGCCGGGCAGTAACGATGTGGAGGCAACGGGCAAGGCGAGCAGCGTTCATCGCCGTCGGGATTCTTGCCGTCGGCATCGCTGCGACAGTCTGGCTCTGGCGAGATCGCCCGAGTCTCGATGACGTAGGCTGGCCCGCGCCGACTCTTGCCTCCGCCACCGTTGCGGACTCCGTCACCGTCACCTGGCTCGGCGTCACGACTTTGCTGTTCGATGATAACGAGACGCAGATCTTGATCGACGGTTTCTTCTCGCGACCCTCGCTCGTCGATATTCTTCTCGACCGCCCGGTCGACAACGACGCTGCCATGATCAACTTCGCGCTGGACGAGTACCGTATGCGCCGTCTCGCAGCCATTATTCCTGCACATAGCCATTTCGATCATGCGATGGATGTCGGCGCGATCGCCAATCGCACGAGTGCGTCTGTGCTTGGCTCCGAGTCGACCGCGCAGATCGCCCGTGGTGCGGGCGTGCCCGAAGACCAAATAGCTGTTGTCGTCGAGAAGCAGCCCTATGAATTCGGTCGATTCACCGTGACACTATTGCCGGCGCGACACGCACCGATCAGTTGGCGGGGTTCGGTACCTATGGCGGGCACCATCGATGCACCGCTCACGATGCCGCAACCAGTCAGTGCTTTGCGCGAGGGTGGCAGTTATACGATTGTTGTGTCGCACCCGGAAGGTACGACTATCGTACAAGGTAGCGCGGGTCTCGCAGATGATGCGCTGCAGGGGATACCTGCGGACGTCGTCATGCTGGGAATAGGCGGCCTTGGGAGCCTGGGCCAAAGCTATGCCGAACGTTACTGGCAA
>JABDNG010000045.1 GCA_013001045.1 Woeseiaceae bacterium
ATCGAGCCCGGGCGCTTTACAGTCTTCGGACCGGATCAGGCCGTCGTCTACGGCGAACGCGTGACCGCGAAAGGGGAGATGGAGAAGGTCTTCCTGCAACGTCAGGTCGGCGACGGACAGGTCGAAGTCGTTATCGCCGATCGCGGTGAACAGATCGAGTCCGAGGACGAGAATACGCGTTTGCTGGTGCTGCACAATGGACGACGTTATGAAGGCGTCCCCGGTACGACACGGTTTCGGGTCGTCGAATTCGCGGAGCACGGCATCCCTTACCAGCTACCGAGCCTGCGCACCGTCGATCCGCGGCCACGTGCGATGCCTTTTTCGCAGTTGGCACAATCCGGGGAGCTCGAACACATCGCCGAGATGCAATGGCGCATCGGCATTCCATTGTCGACAATCATACTGGCGTTTCTCGCGGTGCCACTCAGCAAGAGTCGCCCGCGCGCCGGGCGTTACGGGCGGCTTGCGATCGGGCTGCTTGTCTTTATTATTTATCTCAACATGCTGAGCGCGGCAAAAGCGTGGATTGAGCAAGAGACTATTTCGGCATCGCTTGGATTATGGTGGGTGCACGGCTGCGTTCTGCTGTTCGCGCTGGGCTTGTTGGCAATACAGAATGGTTGGTTCAGGAGAATGTGGCCATGACTGCAATTCTCAGCCAATACCTGATGCGCACAATCCTCACCAGTACGGCAATGGTGCTTGTTGTTCTGCTCGCGCTGGCCGGCCTGTTCGAGTTCATTGCGGAACTGGACGACACGCAAGCTGGCTACCAGACACCGCAAGTGATTCTGTTCGCGGCACTGCGTTTACCGAATCTCGCTTTCGAAATGCTGCCTGTCGCAGCACTCATCGGTTCTCTGCTTGGACTCGGGGCGCTTGCCGGCAACAGCGAGATCATCGTCATGCGATCAGCGGGCCTGTCCGTGACACGCCTGTCGGGCATGGTGGCCGTGTCCGGGTTCGTGATGCTGGTCATAACGGGGCTCGTCGGTGAATTTATTGGCCCGCCACTCGACCTGTACGCGCGCGACATGCGCATGGAGGCGCGTTATGAGAAAGGTGACGCCCGACTCGGTACCGAGACCTGGGTCAAGGATGGGCCGGTCTACCTGCACCTCGAGCGTATCAACACCGAGTTCGAGTTCGGCAGCATCTACCTGTTCCGCTTCAATGACAACGATGCACTCGCATCGATCGCAAAGGCAGAGAACTCGGGAATCGACGAGGATGACAACTGGGTACTCGAAAACCTTCGTGAAACCCGTTTCGAGAATGACGCCGTTCAAATCGTCGAATCGCCGGTTGCTGTCGAGTCATTTGAAGTCAACGCCGAGTTACTGGGAAGCTCGCTTGCGAAACCTCTGAGCCTTTCGGCACGGGGACTGCTGGTTTATATCGATTACCTGAAGCGCAATAACCTCGATGCGTCACAGTACGAGTCGGAGCTCTGGTTCCGGGCATCACGTACATTGACGGTATTGATCATGCCGATCCTGGCGCTGGCGTTCGTTTTTGGTTCCCTGCGCACGGGCGGTGCGGGCGGGCGTTTGATGCTCGGCGTTATCGTCGGCCTGGCGTATTACCTGGCCAGCGAAACGCTGGCGAATTCGGGACAGGTTTTCAACCTGAATCCGGCACTCGTGAACTGGCTGCCTTCGTTGGTGCTTTGCCTGATTACCGTCGGCGCGCTGCTACGAATCCGATAGCACCGTGCCGCTTTATTTGCTGGCCTTGTCGCGCGGGTAGTAGACGACTCGGGTCTTGCTGATTCGGTCATGCCAGGTCAGGTTTTCAGGATCCCAGAGTTGCCAGAAGAAACCGAGGCCCAGGGGCAACAAGGAAATGAGTGCGGCGAACAATCTCAAGCTGGCCGTTGCAGCCGATGGAATCCGACCTTCTCTGGTTTGGAGTTGCAGGCCCCAGGATTGCATGCCCAAGGTCCGACCGGAACGGCTCCAGAAACCGACAAAAAAACCATAGACCACGAAGGCCAGTACCAGTCGGTACAGCAGGTTTTCATTGGGCTGAACCGGCTCACCGCCGCGTAGCGCGATAAACGGAACTGTTGCGAGAAAAAGCAGCGCGGCGACCAGTAAGGTGTCGTAAAGTATTGCGGCGAATCGTCGCAGGAGTCCGGTGTTTTGCATATCTAAATGATACCGTCACGTCTTAACAGCCTGGCCTGTCGTCTGTAGTCACGGCCGAGCCAGAGCGAGACGATAGCCCAAACTACGGCAAAAGGCAGCACCACCAGTGAAATGCCCGCAATGCCGAGTGAGGACATCAGCTTGACAGCCCACGTGCCGATGACGTCGCCGCCGCGATACACGGCCGTGTCGATGAAATTCTTTGTTTTGTATTTTTCTTCGGGCGTTACGACCGAATACAGCATGTCGGTTGTCGGCTTGCTAAACGCAAATCCCAGCGCGCGTCGCGCCACGGTCAGGATTGCAACGACGCTGAGCACCGGATCTACCGCCAGAAGTGCAAATCCGACGACGGACACGACAGGCAGAAGGGACAGGCTGACGCCGATACCGAAGCGACTGACCACGTGTTTGACCACGAACATCTGTCCAATGAGGGAAAGCGCGTTGGTCGCGATGTTAATGTTCGAAAAGAACTGCGTTCGTTCGTTTGAATTCGGGATTGCCGTCTCGACTAGCTCTGCGGCAAACATGTACAGGGCCGTGCCAAGCAGGCTCGCGATGACCGACGAGATGGCGATGCCCGCGAAGTACTTCGACGACATCAGGTGCGTAATGCCCGCGAGTGGGCCGCCGCCCAGGGGCTTGTCGCTGGCGACCGTTTCGATGTTCTCGTTTTCGTGCTCATGGACGACCCACTTGCGCAGCTGCGCAATGCAGATTACGGCCATCAGTAACAGTGCTGCGGAAATCAGCATAAGGTTTTGAAAACCGATGGATACGACCAGGGTGCTGGTCGCCGCGCCGCCGAGAAGAGCGCCGATACTGCCACCGGCCGTTATGACGCCGAACAGGCGGCGACCCTGTTCGCGCGTGTAAATGTCGGCCATGAAACTCCAGAACACGGAAACGACGAACAGGTTGAATACACTGAGCCATACGAAGAAAGCGCGACCGAGCCAGACGTACTCCCTGCCGCTGTTGACGGCCTGCGAAAACACGACCCAGAAAATGAGGATATTGGAGGCGAAGAACAGGTACACCCAGGGAAGAAAGACGCGTCTCGGGTATTTCGAGGCAACCCAGCCAAATACAGGCGTTGCGAGCAGCATCGCGATGAAAGTCCCGATGAACAAATAGGGTATGGTGTCGGGACCGCTGCCGACGGCCATCGCCTCGCGGACCGGCCGCAGAATGTAGTATGAGCCGAGTACACAAAAGAAATAGGCGAATGACCACGCGACGGCGACGTACTCGTGTCGCTCGAGGCCAAGAACCTTGTCGAACACAATAGTGCGGAGCTTGTCGGAAAGGGCGGCCGTCATGTCGGCGATCATGTTGTTGACAAGGCATCAATAGTCACAGAAAAACACGCAAAAGTCTTAAAGGGGAACAAAAACATGGAAGCTGTCGCAATCGTTACAATACTGGCGCTCGGCCAGTTCATTCTTTTTTCGGTCCAGGTGGGCTCGATGAGAGGCAAGCATGGCGTCAAGGCGCCTGCGGTCACCGGTCACCCTGATTTCGAGCGCGTGTTTCGCGTTCAGCAAAATACGATGGAGCAACTTGTCGCGTTCATACCGGCACTGTGGATTTTTGCGTACCTGGTGGATCCCCTGTGGGGTGCCGGTATGGGCCTGGTATTCATTATTGGCCGCTTTATCTACCGCTCATCGTATGTGAAAGACCCGGCCAGCCGCTCGATAGGCTTTACGATCACATTCATACCGATAGCGGTGATGCTTGTTTGGTCGCTCGTTGCAGCCGTGCGCGTCTATTTCTGAGCGCATCTGTCCGAATTCACCAGATATGCCGCTTTCGGGCATAGGCTGAATGCCTGATCCTGTCCCTGCGATTCAAACAAGGAGAGGAACGATGGCAAAAAGGAACTTTGTTGCGTTGATGCTTGCAGGTGTTGGCGCATTGGCAATTTCAAGCAATGCGCGTACGGAAGAGGCGTTCATCGGTGTGGACGGCTGCGCGGTCCTCGCACAGCTGGTTTATGCGGAAGTGACAGCCGACGCCTGGTACGGGCCGCGCGATGTGTTGTCGTGGGCCGACGCACCCGTCGAAAACGCAATTACGATTTGTAATCAGACGGCGCGCACGGTGAGCAAGGCCTATACGTCGGCAATGAACAGCGTAGGTGCGCCGATTGACTGGGGCTATCCGTCGCTCGATCCGGGCGATGTATGCCTGAGCGGTTTCCTGGAGCAGTGCTATCCGGACCGGTATCCGATCGATGCTCTTGCGGGAACATGGAATGCGGTGAGCCGGACAGTTCAGCAGGCGATGCCAAATGGCAGCGGCAGCGACCAGAGCATTTTTAGTACAGCGGCTATGCGCCTGGCATTACGATCGGCGTTGCGACAACAAGACCGCAACAACTAACTCCGGGAAAGGGTTGCTCTGCTCAGTCTTTGCCAGAGCCAAATGGCGGCGACGGCGATGAAGGGTGAGCTCACGAGGCCGGGGAAGTAACCTCCCGAGGCAACTGCGAGCAGTGGATGTGCCACGCCGTTGATTATTCCGGCAATGGCAAGAAACCAGGCGGCAAAGAAGGCGCCTGTGTGCGCGGACCTGATACCCGGAATCGAGACCACCCAGATGCCAAGCCAGGTAACGTTGAATACGACGAAGAACGACATTGGCATGGCCGGCAGGTCAAGTAGTTGAGCAAGTCGTTCCGGAAAACCGGTCAGCGCCTCTTCTGCGAAATGGATGCCCTGAAGGATCAGGGCGAGAGCAAGTGCATTTGCCGCTTCGCGTCGTTGCGCCGTGTGCTCGGTCTGCGACGTTCGCGTTAAGGCGAGCGCGATGGCGGCCGTTGCAGCGAGACCCAGTACGACGATGCTGGGCAGTAGACTCAGTAACATCGTGGATTACTTTGCTTGCGGGAATCCGCGCGAGTCAAACGCCCAGTCGGAGAACGCATACTGGTAGGGATGCCTGACGCCGACATCAAAACGCCAGGCGTTATTGCTGCCGAAACGAATCGCGCGTTGCATCATGGTCAGGTCCAGCGTCCAGGCGCCGTCAAAGGACTCAAAAAACCAGGGTGAGCATTGTCGTTCGTCTATCGGATACCGAATCACGGCGTAACGTCGACTTCTGTCGATCTGTGCGCGTTCAGCATTGCAGCGACTGTAGGTATGCACGAGGTTTTCCATTTGTGGCGAGGTCATTGGCCAGCTTTCCAGCATTTCGCGTGCCGCCGGCGTGTAGATAGCCAGTGCAGGATTCTTGTCGTGTCGTTTGAGCACCTCGAAATAGATCGATAGAGTTTCGGACGGGGTGCTGCCGGCATTGGAGGCGTAGTCCGTGACGCGCTCGTCGGCGGTGGCACCTGAGCCTGCCGCCAGCAGCGCCATACTGACAAGAACAAAATGCATGGGACCAACGTTACGACGCATCTCGGATCATTCCTCTATATGTCAGTAAGTATACTCGATCCCGCGTACCCGACGATTGCAGAGAAGAACATGCAAAAAGACCCACACAAGGCGGGTCTTTTGTTTGTTTGGTACTCCCTGGGGGATGGATTCGCGCGCTGCGCGTGCTCACCCTTCGGGCGCCTTCGGCGTCTGTCGGCCAGCGCTGCTGGCCTCGGCTCGAACCAGCTGTTCAAATCCTCCAGAGACATTACAAAACAAAAAAAGACCCACACAAGGCGGGTCTTTTGTTTGTTTGGTACTCCCTAGGGGATTCGAACCCCTGTTACCGCCGTGAGAGGGCGGCGTCCTAAACCACTAGACGAAGGGAGCGGAGTCAGCACCGGTCCTGAGGAACCGGGGGCGCTATTATACGGCCCGATTTCAAATGCTCAAGCGAGAAATGTGCGAAATCGATGCGTCGTTGGGGTTGCAACGGCGGCAGGCTGCTATCATACGGCCAAACCAATGATCCTAAAGCGGAATAACATTTGAAAAACAGCGGGAATCCGGGATCCATAGCGCCGAAGATCATCCCCCGCGCCGCCCACAACGTTTCTCGGAACGAGTTCTCCAAGAGCGCATTAAAGGTATTGTACCGGCTCAACAAGGCGGGCTACCAGGCGTTCCTGGTCGGTGGCTGTGTGCGCGACGCCATGTTGGTGCTGCATCCCAAGGACTTCGACGTCGCGACGAATGCGACGCCGGAAGAAGTGCGCGCCTTGTTCGGCAACTGTCGGCTCATCGGACGGCGTTTTCGGCTTGCGCATGTCCGATTCGGTCGCGAGATCATCGAAGTCGCTACCTTTCGCGCCGCCGCAAACCACGTCGATGACGACGTCGAGCATGATCGCGAGGGGCGGATCATCCGCGACAATGTCTATGGCACCATCGATGAGGACGTCTGGCGACGTGATTTCACCTGCAACGCGCTGTACTACAACATCGCGGATTTCAGTATCTGGGACTATGTCGGTGGCGTTGAGGACGTCGAACGCCGCCAGCTGGTCCTGATCGGCGATCCCGAGCAACGCTTGCGCGAGGATCCTGTGCGTATGCTCAGAGCTGTGCGATTCGCAGCAAAACTGGACTTTTCGATTGATGCTCCTGTTGTTGAGGCGATGCATCATCACGCAAGTCTGTTATCGAATGTACCGGCCGCGCGATTATTCGATGAGTTTCTCAAGCTCTTCCAGTCGGGGCATGCCGAGCGCACGTTCGATCTGCTGCGCGAGCACGGCTTGTTTGCAGAGATGTTCCCGGCGACCGAACAGGAGCTGCTTGCGGACGATGACTTCATGAAATTCGTTCGCGCGGCGCTGCAGAACACAGATCGTCGAGTGGCTGCAGGAAAATCCGTTACACCCATGTTCCTGTTAGGCGTATTTTTCTGGTTACCGGTTCGAAAACTGGCTGCGATTCGTCGCTCGGAAGAGAAAATGTCGGAGACACAGTCACTGAGCCTCGCGTCTTATGACATTGTCGCTGCGCAACAGCGTCTGCTATCTATACCCCGCCGATTTACGGTTCCGATGCGCGAAATGCTCGCGCTGCAACCGCGATTCCTGCATACAGCAGGCAAGCGCGCAATGAAGCTGCTCGAGCACCGTCGTTTCCGGGCCGCTTATGATTTCATGGTGTTGTTGGCGGAAGTCGGACAAGTCGATGCCGACATTGCGAAATTCTGGACGGATGTCCAGACCCAGTCGACTTCTGAGCGAGGAACAAGTTTCAAGATGGATGCGCAGCCCGGAAAGAAACGGCGCGCGCGATCGCGGCGTCGTCGCAAAAGACCGCAAGAATCGTGAGGACGCGCAACTAGCGATGTCTATCGCCAGCGAAAACCATTGGCGCCCGGCTTACATTGGACTGGGTAGCAACCTGCACGGTCCGGCGCGTCAGTTGGACGAGGCGTTTGATTTGCTTGCGGAAATACCGCGAACCCGGCTGATCACGCGGTCCTCACTGTACCGTTCGGCACCCTTCGGAGGGATTGAGCAACCTGATTTCGTAAACGCCGCGGCGTCTTTGTTGACGCGGCTAAGCGCGAGACATCTGCTTGACGAATTGCAGCGCATCGAGCTACAGCGCGGCCGGCAACGCGACGACACGCACTGGGGACCGCGCGTTCTCGACCTGGATTTGCTGGTTTTCGGCAGTGAGCAGGTCGATGAATCCGACCTGATCATTCCACACCCGGGCATCGTCGAAAGAAATTTTGTATTGTTGCCGCTGAAGGAAATAGCGCCAGGGTTGGATATTCCGGGCCTCGGCCGGCTGGAGACTATTCCGGTCGACCTGGACGAACCGAAGATTTCGCGCATCGCATGAAGGAACTCTGTGTCCATAAGTCAGTTACAAAATTCCACAAGCTCGTCTCGATACATTGCGATCGAAGGTCCGATCGGCGTCGGTAAGACGGCATTGGCTCGACGCCTTGCCGATAGCCTGTCGGCCGACCTTGTACTGGAGGAGGTCGAAGAAAACCCGTTTCTTGAGCGATTCTATCGCGATGGTCGGTCAGCGGCGTTGCCGGCGCAAATGTTCTTTCTGTTCGCGCGCGCACGTCAGATCGAGGAACTGCGCCAGCCCGATCTTTTTTCAAGCGTGCGTATTTCTGATTACCTGTTCACGCGCGACCGCCTGTTTGCCGAACTCAACCTCGACCCTGAGGAGTTGAAGCTGTACGACCAGATTGCGGCGAACCTCGCAGTTGAAGCGCCTGTACCGGACCTGGTTATTTACTTACAAGCGTCGGTCGACGCAATAATGAGCCGACTTGCAGAGCGAAATTCACGATATGATCGCTTCGTGGACCGAAACTACGTCGAGAAACTCATCGACGCGTACGCCAGGTTTTTTCATACCTACGACGACGGTCCCTTGTTGATCGTCAACGCATCGCAAATCGACCCGGTCAATAACAGCGAGGATTTCGAGCAACTGTTCCGACAGATCGAGCGAACCACCGGTGGTCGCCACTTCTTCAACCCGGTTGCCGCCGCATTGGCGTAAGAGGCACTACCACCTATGTACACCCAGCTTGAGCAACGCGGCATGCCGGAGCCACCGGTTAATGTATCGACCTTGCGCAGAATGAAGACCGACGGCGAGCCCATCGCCTGCCTCACCGCCTATGATGCGAGCTATGCGGCATTGGTCGACGCGGCACATACCGACCTGGTCCTGGTCGGTGACTCACTCGGTATGGTCATTCAAGGCTACGACACGACTGTGCCCGTAACGGTGGATGACATTGTCTATCACTCGCGCATTGTTGCGCGCGGTTTGCGTCGCGCATTTCTGGTTGCCGATATGCCGTTTATGAGCTACACGGAACCCGGCCAGGCGCTGGATAATGCGGTCCGCCTGATGCAGGAAGGCGGCGCAATGATGGTCAAACTCGAGGGCGGTGACGACCAGGTCGGGATCGTTCAACACCTGGCGCGCCACGACATCCCGGTATGCGCGCATCTTGGCCTGAAACCGCAATCGGTTCACAAGATTGGCGGTTTCAAAGTGCAGGGCAGGGAGCCGGAACAGGCAAAAGAGATGCTGGCCTCGGCGTTGCGACTGCAGGATGCTGGCGCCGATATCGTACTGGTCGAGTGCGTGCCCAATGAGGCAGGCAGAGCGATTACCGAAGCACTCGACGTTCCCGTCATCGGCATTGGCGCCGGCCCTGATGTCGACGGACAAATCCTGGTGCTGTATGACATCCTCGATATCACGCAGGGCCGCACGCCGAGATTCGTGAAGAATTTTCAGGCAGGCTGCACATCGCCACTCGAAGCTGCAGAGGCCTATGTTCGTGCCGTTAAAGACCGCAGCTACCCGGCGCCTGAACATTGCTTCTCATAATTTCGAACCGATACTGACCTACCGTGCTAGTCGTACACACCAAGCAAGAGTTCGCGGAGCAAGTTGCGGAGTGGCGTCGTGATGACGGGCACGTGGCGCTCGTCCCTACGATGGGGAATCTGCATGCAGGTCACCTTTCGCTTGTCGAACTCGCGCGCGAACATGCGGAACATGTCGTCGTCAGCATATTTGTCAATCCAACTCAATTTGGCGCGGGCGAGGATTTCGACGAATACCCGAGGACTCTGGAGCGGGACACGCGGCGACTGAAAACGACGGCAGCTGATCTCATATTCGCGCCGGCTGTCGATACCGTGTATCCCTTCGGCATTGACAACGCTACGACGGTTTCAGTGCCCGGTTTGACCGAAAACTTCTGCGGTGCGTCACGCCCTGGTCACTTCGACGGCGTCACAACGGTGGTTGCGCGATTGTTCGGACTCGTTCAGCCTGACGTCGCGGTATTTGGCCAGAAGGATTACCAGCAGCAACTCGTAATACGACGAATGGCCGAGGACATGAACATGCCGGTCTCGATCATTACGGGCGAGACGATCCGGGAAGACGATGGTCTGGCGCTAAGCTCCCGCAACAGTTATCTCGATGAAGAGCAGCGAGCCCGGGCCCCAGCGCTTTACGAGGCGTTGACTTCGGTCGGTCATGACCTGCAAAACGGCCGCCGCAATTTCAGCGAGCTGGAGTCAGCTGCTGAACGGCGTCTGTCCGCGGCCGGACTCGATGTCGACTATTTTGCCATTCGACGCGCGCAGGATCTCGCAATACCGAACAGAGATTGTGATGAGCTCGTAGTGCTGGCCGCCGCACAGCTCGGCGAGACTCGCCTGATAGACAACATCGTTATCACGGTCTAGTAACGTCAATTCAGGGGTCGCCAGCGACAAGTTCGGCGCGCGCTTCGGCGAACTCGGCGCGATCTTTCTCCGATGGCTCGGGGTACTTGAGACCGATACTTTGCAACGTGTCGATAATGATGTCGGCAACGCGCGCGCGCATATAAGACTTGTTATCCGCCGGAATGGCGTACCACGGTGCCCAGGGTCGCGACGTCGCATTCAGTGCATCCTCATAGGCTTTCATATAGTCGTCCCAGTAGCGGCGTTCTTCCACATCGTGCGGTTCGAATTTCCAATTCTTGTCGGGGTCGTCGAGGCGAGCGAGGAAGCGGCGTTTCTGTTCGTCCCTCGACACGTTCAGCCAGAACTTCAGAATCACTGTACCGTTGCGCGCAAGATGTTCCTCCTGTTGCCGAATTGACCTCAATCGATTATCCCAGATCGTCTCGAGATTCAATTCACCCGGCAGCTTCTGGTAACCAAGAATGTCCGGGTGCACTCGAACCACGAGCACTTCTTCGTACTGGCTGCGATTGAATATTCCGATGCGGCCGCGCTCCGGCAAGCGACAGGTCGTGCGCCACAGGAAATCATGATCGAGCTCGAGACTCGACGGTTTCTTGAAGCTGAACACCTGGCATCCCGACGGGTCGACACCCTGCATTACGGAGCGGATGGTGCTGTCTTTGCCGGCGGCGTCCATTGCCTGGAAGACCAGCAGCACGGCGTGACGGTCGCCAGCGGCAAGAACTCGTTGCAGCTTGTTCAAATCCTCGGTGCGTTTGGCACGATGCTTGCCTTTGTGTGGGTGGCCGTCTGTCTGCGGTGCCGTATTGGATTTGGCTACTTTGAAACTGCCGTCAAACGGCACGAGGTAGGGCGAAGCGGGTGCCTCAAACATCGTTGGTCTCCAGGTTATCTTTCAGCTTGTGTTGCGCGAGTGCCCAGTTGACATGTTCGGCAACCATTTCAGATGCGTTATGCTGCCGTGCTTTCAGCGCGCCGACAACCGCGGGCGTGGTCTTTGCATTGCCTAGGGCAGTGGCGATATTACGCAACCAGCGCTCGAAGCCAATGCGCCGTATCGCGCTGCCTTCGGTTTTTTTCAGCCAGGTTTCTTCATCCCAGGCGAATAACTCGGCGAGTTCTGCAGCGTCGAGTCCGTGCCTGGGCGCAAAATCGGCTTCAGCGGTTGGTTTCGCGAATTTATTCCAGGGACAAAAAAGCTGGCAGTCGTCGCAGCCGTATATCCGGTTGCCGATGGCTTTCCGAAATTCAATGGGAATGGCCTCTTTGAGCTCGATCGTCAGATACGAGATGCAACGCCGCGCATCGAGCGAATACGGCGCGACGATTGCGTCGGTTGGGCAGACCTCGATGCAGGCAGCGCAGGTGCCGCAGTGCGACTGCTCGGCCTGATCCACCGGCAACGGCAGGTCGGTGTACAACTCGCCGAGAAAGAACCAGGAACCATGATCCCGGTTGATGAGGTTGGTGTGCTTGCCAACCCAGCCGAGGCCCGCTTTTTCAGCCAGCGCCTTCTCCATTACCGGGGCGCTATCGACAAAAACCCGGTATCCAAATTCGCCTATTCTTTCTTCGATGCGGCGCGCCACTGTTCGCAAGCGACCCCGCAAGACTTTGTGATAGTCGCGACCGAGCGCGTATCGTGACACGTAGGCGCGCGATTCATCGTCGAGTAAGCGTGTCGCCGTATCCTGATGGTCCGGAAGGTAGTCCATACGCACCGAGATGACGCGCACCGTTCCGGGCACAAGTTCGTCCGGGCGGCTGCGCTTCACGCCATGACGTTGCATGTAGTCCATCGTGCCGTGGAATCTCTTCGCCAGCCAGTCACCCAGGCGATCCTCGGCCTCGTCAAGATTGATGTCGCTGATGCCGGTTTGCTGAAAACCCAATTCCGCGCACCAGCCGACAATCTCGGCTTTGAGCGCCGCCATTTCGGTTGTGCCGTATTGAGTGGTGGATATCGTCAATGTCAGTTCCGGGTCGCGTGACAGTATAATCGCCCAGATGCAGACCTTACCGGTTAACATTTATTCCGTCGCATCCGTGCGTGAGATCGACAGGGCCGCGATCGAGGATTACGGCATCCCCGGCTATACCTTGATGACCCGCGCGGCGGCGGCGGCGCTGCGCGTCGCGCGGCAGCGTTTTCCGACCACGAAACGCTGGCAGGTCGTCTGCGGCGCCGGCAACAACGCCGGTGACGGTTACGTGCTGGCGCGACTTGCAGCCGCCGACGGCATCGTTGTGTCGGTCCTGAGCCTGGCTGACCCGGATTCCCTGTCCGGCGATGCGGCGACGGCGTACGCCGATTTCGTCGCCGAAGGGGGCGTGGTGATGCTCTGGACGGGTGAGCTCGACGACGAAGCCGAGCTGCTCGTCGATGCGATGCTTGGCAGCGGCCTCGAGCGCGACGTCGGCGGACTGTTTGCGGATGCCGTGGCGGAAATCAACAAGCACTCGGCCGCCGTCCTGGCGTTGGACATCCCGACCGGCATCCACGGCGATTCTGGCAAGCCGCTGGGCAGTGCCGTCAAGGCCGATCTGACGATCACTTTCGTTGGCCTCAAGAGCGGCTTGTTCCTCGATGATGCAGTCAGTTATTGCGGTGAATTGCGCTACGACGGCCTGGACATTCCGGACGAGTGCAGGGCGGGTGTCAGCCCGAGCTTCCGGCGGATCGACGACGCTTACATCCAAAACGCGTTGCCTCCCCGGCAGCGCACGGCACACAAAGGGGACTTCGGACATGTCCTGGTGATTGGCGGTGCAGATGGCATGCCGGGTGCCGTACGTCTCTGCGGTGAGGCTGCCTTGCGCGCAGGTGCTGGGCTCGTCAGCATTGCGACCGCACCCTCACACGCAGCCATCCTGGCTGCGACCCGGCCCGAACTCATGTCGCATGCTGTTGATGAGCCAGCCGATCTCGAGCCATTGCTGGAAAGGGCCGATGTTATCGCGTTCGGGCCCGGGTTGGGCCGGTCCAGGTGGGCCGAAGCACTCTATGGCGTTGTCGCGGCCGACACGCGACCCGCCGTCTGGGATGCCGATGCGCTGAACTGGCTCGCGGAGCGTCCCGAGCGTGCAGATAAGCGGGTCATTACCCCGCATCCCGGGGAGGCAGGCGCCTTGCTCGGTCAGTCTGCGGCGGAGATACAGTCGAATCGGCACGCTGCCGTTGCAGCATTGCAGGCCCGCTACGGTGGCGTCGCGGTTCTGAAGGGGGCTGGATCGCTGGTTTCGGCGGGAATTGAGCCTACTGTGATCTGCACGTCGGGCAACCCCGGCATGGCGGCGGCCGGGATGGGCGACGTGCTTACGGGCGTCATTGCGGGACTGCTTGCGCAGGGCCTGACGACCGGTCAGGCGGCTGTGGCGGGTGTCGAGGTGCACGCCCGGGCCGGCGACATCGCGGCAGCAACGGGCGAGCGCGGCATGATCGCCTCGGAGCTGATCGCTGCGCTGCGCAAAGTGATCAATCCGTGACCTGCCGGTTGTGAAGCGGTTCCTGAGCGACGAGGCGGCCACGATTGCGTTTGCCAGGCAGCTCTTCGAACACCTGCCCGAGAACCTCGCTGGCTGGACAGTACTGCTGAGCGGCGAACTCGGGGCCGGCAAGTCCACGTTTGCACGCGCGTTAATTAACGCGGCAGGGCACGTGGGGCCGGTACCCAGCCCGACGTACACGCTGGTCGAACCCTATAATGTGTCGAGAGGAACTATATATCATATTGATTTATATAGGGTTTCAGATGAAGAAGAGCTGCGGTACCTGGGTTGGAACGAGCTCGACGACGGTTTTCGCCTGGTGGAATGGCCGGACAGGGCGCCCGGCCTGTCAGCCCAGGCCGATCTACAGCTAACGCTCGCCTATGAGGGCGACGGGCGACAGCTTGAGCTCAGCGGCTTGAGCGATCGCGGTGCCGCGCTGGTCAACACGCTGACGCCAGTGTGATTCAAACTATTAACTAAGTTCGGTATCTATATAATTTTTCAGCAAAAAGTCTTGGTTTTTGTTGTCAAATTCGTATACTCATCCGACATAATCCCGAAATCCGGCTGTTTGATCTCCCTATGACTGTGCGTCCACTCCTGAGCGTTGCGTTGATTTTGTTGTTGCCGCTGGCGGCACTGGCCGGTACCACGGTCGAAAACGTGCGTATCTGGGACGAGAACGAGAAGACCCGTGTTGTGCTGGACCTGAGCCACTCAGTTGCTCACAAAATTTTCACATTGCGCGGACCGGATCGGCTCGTCATCGACCTGAAAGACGGACGCCTGGCCAAATCGTTGACGAGCATGCCGCGCGGCACGGGTGCGGTTCGCACAATTCGCAGCGCCATTCGCGCCAACGGTCAATTGCGCGTGGTACTCGACCTCAATTCGGGCGTTCGTTCACGCAGTTTCACGACCGGCCCGAATGACAAATACGGCGATCGTCTTGTCATCGATTTGCAGCGTTCGGGCAGTCAGGCGGTCAAGCGCGCGTCGGAGGAGTATCGGCCGGGTCGCGACATTGTTATTGCAATCGATCCGGGTCACGGTGGACATGATCCCGGCGCTGTCGGCAAACGTCGAACCCGCGAGAAAGACGTCGCCTTATCCGTGAGCCGCGAGCTCGCCCGCAGGATCGATGCGGAGCCCGGCATGAGAGCTGTGCTCGTACGCAACAGCGATGTTTATGTCGACCATCGCGAGCGTACGGGTTTCGCACGGCGTAATAAGGCGGATCTTTTTGTCTCCATTCATGCCGACGCGGTGTCGGACAGGCGTGCCAACGGCGCATCGGTTTACGCGCTGTCACTGAAGGGCGCAAGTGACGAGGCGGCCAAACAACTGGCCGAGCGTGAGAACGCGTCGGTCGGCGGTGTTTCCCTCGAAGACAAGGATGATGTGCTGGCATCCGTATTGATCGATCTGTCGCAAAACGCGTCACTGAGTGCCAGTCTCGAGGTCGGCGGGAAAGTCATTCGCGAAATGGGCAAAGTCGCGAAGATGCACCGCAAGACGGTGCAACAGGCGGGATTGCTGGTGCTGAAGTCACCCGACATGCCGTCGATTCTGGTTGAGACCGCGTTTATCTCGAACCCGAACGAGGAAAAGAAGCTGCGCGACAAGGGTTACCAGGCCCGCCTTGCTAACGCCATCCTTGCGGGTATTCGCAACTATTTCTATACGAATCCACCGCCCGACACGCAAATTGCCGCGAACCTCAGGCGTGAGCCCACGCGCCAGGTACGTCACGTCATTACGCCCGGCGACACGCTGTCGGAAATTGCGCAACGCTACAACGTCAGCACAGCGGCCATTCGTGCCGCCAACAAGCTCTCGAACGACAAGATTCGCATCGGGCAGACGCTGAGCATTCCGATCTTCGCGGGCGGCTAGCCAGGGAAGAATTCCCGCCTGCCGTGCAATCCGGCAAGACTTTTCGTGCTTGTTTTGAAAAAATGACGTCCCTTCGACGTTACCGCCCCCTTAAGACATGCCAATTCAGCAACTCCCGAGCCACCTGATCAACCAGATCGCCGCCGGCGAAGTCGTCGAGCGGCCCGCATCGGTAGTCAAGGAACTCGTCGAAAACAGCCTTGATGCCGGCGCCCGGTCGGTTGAGATCGATATTGTTTCGGGCGGGCAAAAACTGATCCGCGTGCGCGATGACGGCAAAGGCATCGACCGTGACGAGCTTGGGCTTGCGCTGTCCCGTCATGCGACGAGCAAGATATCCAGCCTTGACGATCTGGAGGCCGTCGCATCCCTGGGATTTCGCGGCGAGGCGATGCCGAGTATTGCTTCAGTGGCGCGCCTCACGCTGACGTCGCGAGCGCTGAATGCCGATTCAGCCTGGCAAGTCGAGGCCGACGGCGGCAAGATCAGCGCGCCGGCGCCCGCGGCGCACCCAGCGGGCACGACCGTTGAAGTGCATGATTTGTTCTACAACACGCCCGCTCGACGACGCTTCCTCCGCACGGAACGCACCGAATACAGCCATATCGAGAAATGGGTTCGCCGCCTGGCCTTATCGCGACCCGAAATCGCGTTTACGATGACGCACAATCGCCGCACCGTATTGAATCTTGTGGCGGCCTCGAATGAAGAAATGCGGCGGCAGCGCATTGCGACCATTTGCGGCGAGGCCTTTGCGGATCAATGCATTTATATAGAACGCGAAACCGAAGGAATCGCGCTGTCCGGCTGGATAGGACTTCCGACGTTCAATCGCAGCCAGCCGGACCTGCAATACTGGTTCGTCAATGGCCGCAGCATTTCCGACAAGACCTTGTCACACGCCGCGCGTCACGCATACCGGGACGTGCTGTTTCATGGCCGGTACCCGGCCTACGTGCTGAATCTGACAATGGATCCCGCCGGGGTTGATGCAAATGCGCATCCCGCCAAACACGAGGTTCGTTTTCGTGATGGCCGCCGTGTGCACGGTGTTGTGTCGCAGGCGATCGAAGTTGCGCTACAGGATACGCGCCCGGGCGGCCATAATGTTACGCCGATTCCAATGACGCGCGACGCGGTCTTCAACCAGGGCTCGATGCCGCTGACGGCGGGGCCGTCATCGTCGGCAGTGCGTGAAACGCTCGCGACGTACCGCACGATGGCGACCGCGCCATCATTTTCGGAATTGCCAGACCAGGCGGCGGACATCCCACCACTGGGGTTCGCCGTGGCGCAATTGGCCGGCATCTACATCCTCGCCGAAAACAGTGAAGGTTTGATCGTCGTCGACATGCACGCGGCACACGAACGCATCGTTTACGAGAAATTGAAACGCGGCTATGACGACCGCGAACTGGTACGTCAACCGCTGCTGGTGCCCGAGACAATTAGCGTCGCCGAAAGTGAGGCCAACCTTGTCGAACAGTCGGGACACCTGTTTGAAAAACTCGGCCTCGTCGTGGACCGGTCAGGGCCCCACAGTCTCACGGTACGCGAAGTGCCGGTATTGCTCAAAAACGCGGATGTAGAATCCTTGTTGCGAGACGTACTTGCCGATCTTTGCGAGTCCGGCGAAAGCAATCGTATCGATGATGTGAGTGATGATTACCTGGCAACGATGGCCTGCCATCATTCGGTGCGGGCGAATCGATTGCTGACGCTGGCCGAAATGAATGCACTGCTGCGCGAGATGGAAGGAACCGAACGTGCCGATCAGTGCAATCACGGCCGTCCGACCTGGACGGCGATTACCCTGTCGGAACTGGATCGCCTGTTCTTGCGGGGGCGCTAGCACGCCGTTGTGAATCGCACCGCAATCCTGTTGATGGGGCCAACCGCGTCTGGCAAGACCGATCTCGCGATCCGCCTTTGCAAACGGTTCCCGTGCGACATTATCAGTGTCGATTCGGCACTCGTATACCGCGGGATGGATATCGGCACGGCCAAACCCGATGCAGCGACCCTGAAAAGGGCACCGCATCGATTGATCGACCTGCGCGACCCCGAAGACAGCTATTCGGCCGGTGAATTTGTTCGCGATGCGCGCGCCGCAATGACGGACATATTCGCCGCCGGCCGTATTCCGTTGCTGGTGGGCGGCACGATGATGTATTTCCGCGCACTAACCGAAGGCATTGCGGACCTGCCGTCGGCCGACGAGGCCGTTCGGCGCGAGATAGATGCCATGGCCGAACGGTCCGGCTGGCCTGCCGTGCACGCAGCATTGCTAGCCGTCGATCCGCTTGCCGCCGGACGAATCAACCCGAACGATAGCCAGCGTATTCAGCGGGCACTGGAAGTCTACAAAGTCAGTGGTAAGACGCTCACAGACTGGCAGAAGGAATCCGATGCGCCGGACGACGATGTCGCCTACGTCAAAGTTGCTCTGCAGATCGAACCACGGGCGTTGCTGCACGAACGCATTGCATTGCGGCTGGAGCAGATGGTCGAGAACGGATTTCTCGACGAGTTGCGCGTTCTGCGTGAACGGCCGGGCATTAAACAGGACAGCCCAGCGATGCGTTCAGTCGGATATCGGCAATTCTGGGCCTACCTGGATGGTCGCTGTTCCTTGCCCGAGGCGAAAGACAGGGCGCTGTTCGCAACGCGGCAGCTGGCCAAACGGCAGATCACCTGGCTGCGCTCGGAGCAGTCTGTCTGCATTGTCAATCCACTTGAAGACGGCGCGATCGACACTATATCGAAGCATCTGGCGCAGAAATTGGGCTGAATAACATCGTTTTTTGTCGTGTTTGTCGGATTTTGGCTGTGTTAGACTTTTTGTTCGCTTAGGCAGAGATTCGCTGAAGGGCACCCCGGCGCCACCGGGAAGCGGGTTTCATCACAACAACCAAGAATAAGGAGACCCAATAATGGCTAAAGGGCAATCGCTGCAAGACCCGTTCCTGAATCTATTGCGAAAGGAAAAAGTTCCCGTGTC
>JABDNG010000076.1 GCA_013001045.1 Woeseiaceae bacterium
TTATTGTGGGAAGCAGAGAAAGGGATTCGCTTGATGGTACCGGCCTCAGATCGTGAAACGCCAGCCCGGTCGAGGCGTTTGCGAGCTTTTTTCGAAAAAATGACAGCGCTGTTTTACTTGTGATATATAAACGCTTAATAAGTAAGACTACGTATAAACGTTGCGTCTGTAACTAAGGTTGCCGGCACTCTTTCGATTCGGGGGGAAACCGTATGACGATCCAACACCGCAACGCGGGTGTGTTCCAAAAATCTGCAATTGCCACCGCCATTTCCGGCGCTTTGGCCGTTGGCGCGCCTGGAATAGCAAGCGCGCAGGACGAGGTTATTGAAGAAATCATCGTCGCCGGTATCCGCGGCAGTTTGACGCGTGCCAAGGACATCAAGCGTGAAGCGGTCGGTGTAGTCGATTCGATTTCGGCGGAAGACGTCGGCAAATTCCCGGATCTGAACGTTGCGGAATCCCTGCAGCGTGTCACGGGCGTGTCGATCGACCGCTCCGGTGGTGAAGGACAGGCCGTGACGGTGCGCGGTTTTGGGCCTCAGTTCAACACGGTACTGGTCAATGGCCGTCAGATTGCAAATGATAGCGGCGGCCGAGAGTTCAATTTTGACGTGCTTTCCGCAGACCTGATCTCTGGCGCAGATGTCTACAAATCCGGGCGGCCAAGCCAGCAGGAAGGCGGTATTGGCGCGACCATCAACATTTCGACGGCGAGGCCTTTTGATCGACCCGGATTCCACGTAACCGCATCGCTGAAAGGCATGTACGAGAGCCTTAGTGAAGAAACCTCTCCGCAGGCGGCAGTGGTGATCGGCAATACGTTTGACGACGATCGTTTTGGCGTGCTGTTCTCGGCGAGCTACCAGGAACGCGATGTGCAGATCAACGGCATCGGAACCGCGGGCTGGCGTCCGGGACAGACCATCTCAAATGTCAATGACGGCGTACTGTTTAGCAATGCTTACATCCCCCGCAACTGGGATCAGACCATCGATCAACAGGCGCGCACACGGACCAACGCAAACCTGGTTCTGCAATTTGCTCCCAATGAAGACGTCACGATCACCGTAGATGGATTTGTGTCACAGTTTGAGGTTGATTCACTGGTCACTGACCTGGCATCGTGGTTCGAGCCGGATCGCGTTGGCAGCGGCACGCTGGATTCGGCGACCAATACGTTGGTGAGTTTCTCGCAGGAAATCGGTCTTAATCAGGGCAGTGGCGACCCGGCCAGTGACTTCGTCTCTACGACGCGCAATTCGCGAGACGTTACCAATAACGGATTCGGGTTCAATGTCGAATGGGCGATCAACGATCAGCTGACCGCCGACTTCGACGCAGCGACGTCGTCTGCCGAAAACGACAGGGCGGGACGCGATCGTTTCAACGTCGTCGGCATCATCAACAACTACACGTTCGACGGCACGGGCGGCATACCCACAGTGCAGCACGACGGATTTTCGGGCAGCAGTTTGCCTGACGCTTCCTTGTCGCGGCTGCATTACAACGAAAAAGGTAACGTCCCGTCCGATGAAGACGAGATTTCGGAATTCAAGGTGAATTTCGAGTACCTGCCGGACACCGACGTCTTCCAGAAAGCCAGCTTCGGTGCGTACATGCAGGATCGTGAGAAATCCAACTTCCAGATCTTTGCGAGTCAGTGCGCATTCTGTGGCTATGGAACGCCTGCGCCGAATAGCACCATCAATTTCCGGCCCTTTACCGCGCAGAACTTTTTCCCGGGCTTGATCGATACGTTCTACACCTACGATGGTGATGCCTATGTTCAGTTCCTTGCCGATTCCGGCAACCCGATCCAACCGACGTTGCAGAACAATCGGTATACGATCAACGAAGACATAATAAGTCTGTATTTTGATTTCGAGTTCGGACTCGACATCGGTGACATGCCGTTGACGATCGGCCTCGGCGCTCGTTACGCGCAGACCGATATTGACGTGTCAGCGGTGCAGAGCTTTATCTCTGACGTTGTACCGACGACCGACCTGACCCTGTTCTCCAACAGGTTCGGACCAGCAACGAATATCAACGAGGGCGGTAGCTACTCGAATCTGTTGCCCAGCTTTAGCGCCAAGCTGGATATCCAGGACGACATGGTTCTGCGTTTCCTGGCTTACGATTCTTTGACGCGCGCAACGATGTCGCAGCTGTCGCCGGCAACAACGTTTAATGAGCCGCGGCGCCAGAATCTGACCGCAAGCGGCGGCAACCCGGCGCTTGAGCCGTTTCAGTCAACCAACTGGGACATGTCGTTCGAGTGGTACTACACGGAATCCAGCTTCGCTTCGTTCGCCGTATTCAACAAGGAGGTCGACGAATTCATCGTTCGCCTGACCGGCGAAGAAACGTATACGATGACGGACAGAAGTGCGGTCGATAATTTCCGTTGCAGCACCGCCAATGAGCCAAACTGTGCTCCTGGAGTCATCCTCGATCCAAACAACCCGACGCTCGACGTCGTCGGGACTACGGAAGAGCTGAACGGTGCGCAGGAGATCTACACGGTAACGCGTCCGCGCAATAGCGATGCGGCAACCGTGACGGGATACGAGGCGGCTATAACTCACATCTGGGATAACGGCTTCGGCGTCGCCGCGAACGCGACTATCGTCGATAGCGACAGCGATACCCTTGAGGGCCTCGGCAACTCGCAGAACCTCATCGTCTTCTACGAGACCGATCGCTGGCAGGCGCGCGTGGCCTACAACAACCGGGAGGGATTCCTGCGCCTGGTTGACAATGGCTTCAACGGCGAACCTGTGAATACCGAGACGTTCGGCCAGTGGGATATCAGCGGCAGTTACGACATTAACGAGAATGTGACCGTGTTCTTCGAGGGCATCAATATCACCGAAGAGGAGCTTATCCAGACGGGCCGATTCGCCAACCAGATCTACAACATCCAGGATAACGGCTCCCGCTTCGCAATCGGTGCGCGCGTCAGTTTCTAGGAGCCTAGCGCAAAGGCAGGCACACAAACCTGCCTGAGACCCGACCGAGCAATAAAAATCTGGCCCGCGTTACTTTTACGCGGGCTTTTTTTTGCCGGTATAGTTAGGGGCTGAACGACCGAAGGCGAACATGGATAGATCGATAAGAAAAGTAATGATCGTTGGTGGTGGAACGGCCGGCTGGCTGACGGCCGCGATCATTGCCGCACATCATAAAAGCGACAACCCCGATGGACTGCAGGTTACGCTGGTCGAGTCCTCCGACATACCGACGATCGGTGTCGGCGAAGGCACCTGGCCGACGCTCAAGAACACCGTCCAGCAGATTGGTATCAAGGAACACGATCTGTTCGAGCACTGTCACGCCGGTTTCAAGCAAGGTGGCAAGTTCATTGACTGGGTGCATGGCAATGGCGATTTCTATTACCACCCGTTCACCGTGCCGCTCGGCTACGGCCGACTGGACCTGGCCCCGTACGTATCGAACATTGAAGAGTATGCGGTCGAATCAAACTTCCAGCAGCATGTCTGCGAGGCGGGTTTGGCACCGAGGACGCTCTCCGAGTCGGAGTTCACGGGCCAGTGCAACTACGCGTACCACCTCGATGCCGGCGCATTCGGCGACCTCTTGAAGCAGTTTTGCAAAAAGGAACTCGGGGTCGAACACGTCGTCGATACGGTTGAGGGCGCTACGCTCTCGTCCGATGGCAATATTGAGTCGGTCACGCTCAGCGAACGCGGTGCGATGGCGGCCGACCTGTTCGTCGACTGCACAGGATTCGTTTCATTGCTACTGGGCAAAGAGCTTGGTGTGCCGTTCGTCGATAAAAACGATGTGCTCTTTAATGACCGCGCGCTCGCAATGCAGGTC
>JABDNG010000081.1 GCA_013001045.1 Woeseiaceae bacterium
GCAAAATGTGACTGTGCGCACATAGAAACACACCGAGCTGTGCATACTGACGCGTCCGGTTTTTACCGTATTCCGCTACCGAACGTCGCGTATTGCCTGGCGTTATTGGCAACTCGAAGATCTCAGACGATTGTGCCAACAAAAGGTCGAACGATTCCCGGGCGCGCGTAGTGTCGAAGTCCGTCACATAAATGTCACGAGGCATCGGCAGGGCCGCAATAACCGGAATGCGCAGCGTAATTGCTTCTTCCGCTACGATCTGGTCGGCGCCTTCCGCGAGCGACGACATGACGGAGACGCCACGATCCGGGTATTTCTCACAGAGGTCGTTGAGGAACCCGCGCACTCGCTGTCGGATTTCCGGAATTTCTGCCGGGACGAGGTTACGATGACCGGTTACCGCAACGATTAACGGTACAGCGTAGCCGGTGCGACCGGCGATGATCGTGCGCGATGCTGAGAAGCCTGTGTCCATTGGGACAAAAATACCTGGCGGCTAAGGCTCCATGAACCCGGCCGCCGGAATTGATGGCTCAAAGCGTTCGAAATAGAGGTGAAATAAGACCTCGACCCGCGCCTGCAACTCGCCTTTACGATTAGCCACGTCGTTCGGGTTCTGCGGCGCAAGCGCCAGCGTATTGCTGAAACTCGTCAGCTGGCTCACGAACGCCTGGCAGTTCTGCGATCCTGCACTCTGCTTCGGTTGTTGCGTCGCGTCCCAGCATTTTTCGAGCTTGTCTTTGGCATTGACGTGTTTGGCATTGAGCGTTGCGCACGTCGATAGGGACAGCGGAGCAGTGCCATTGCCAGGAAATGCGACGCTATGGTCGACATCAACGCAGGCCACTTCATTCAGCGCCTTGCCCAGATCGTCATAGAGCGAGAGCAGCAATTTCGCGAATACGGCATCGTCGGGGGACCCCTGCACCTCTATAGCGCAATCGCCGTCGCCCTCCCAGACATCCCCTGTAACCGGGTTGAATGTGCAGGGCGTCACTTCGAGATTGTAGGGTTTCAGCGACCAACGGCCGTCACTGGTTTTGCTGCTGCCGCAGTCCGTATTGATCAGCATATCCCGATGTTCTTTGGGCATCGTGCCGCTGACAAAATTTTCCGACACTGTCGTGACAATGTCCCATGCCAGCAGGTCTCCTAGATCTGCTGGCGCCGGGTTATCCGTGCTCAGCGGGCAGCCGAGGTCTGGTTCTCCGGTCAAGATATCGACAAAGTAGACGCCATTGAAAACACCCTGGAACTGCACGCCGGGCTCGGTAATGCCCAAAAAGGCGTCGAAATAGAAACCGTTCTGGAACTGTCCGCGGTATTGGCGCGAAATCAACAAAACCGGCAGCGGATCCTGCAACGCATTCTTCACTTCATCCGGAATCAGTGGCGTAATGTTGAGCTGCTGCGCCGCCGGGTTGCCCGCGGGGCCGATGACGTATGACGGATCACAACCGTCGGCGTTCGGAATGTAGCGGCAATCCGGTATGCCTATGATCTGGTACAGCGTCATGCCCGTCGGCAGATTCGGTACGAGTTGCACGTTCGTCAGCGCGGCCGCGTTCTTGATCAGGTTGCAGCCCTGTGCGCCGGCGCAGTTGGCAAGATTGACATTGATGCCCGGTGATGCCGTGACATAGGACGGCGGCAATGACGGGTCGGTCGACAAGGTTTTTGTTGGCGTCAGTTCAAACGCCCCATTAAGGGCTGCCAACTCTGCCGCAATGACCAGGCAGTAGTTTCGATCCGTGGCAAACACGAGCCCGGTGTCGGTACCGGTGGCGATGTCATAGTGCTGCTCGTTAAAATCGCATTGCTGTGGCAGCGGCAGGTTGTTCCTGTGCGTTTCAAAGTCAAAAACCGCAAAGCTGCTCGGTGTTCCATTCTTGTTCACTGCGCGCACTCGGTCCTTGGTCGTTGTATAAAGCACATAGGGAGCGTCGTTCCAGTCGACGACGTCGATAGACAACACTTGCTCGTTGCCAGCGAGACCCAATTCGGACTTGCTGCTTGCGATCGCATCGGGCCCTGCCCCGTCGACGCGACTGAGGATCGTCTTGCGTTCCTCGAGCAGTATTAACTCCTCCGTGTCGTCGAGGCGCACGATCTTGACGAGCAGCGGTCGGCCGGATTCCAGCATTCGCCAGCAATAACCAGTCGCCGGGTCGAACTCCGCCCATGGCCCGTCACCGTCATCAGCGGGACACGCCGCACCGGATTGCTTTTTCGCGAAATTGATCAGCGAGTAGGCTTTGCCTTTCTCCTTGCCACCAAGCCAACCCTCGGTGCCAGCCGCGTTCATCGTCATCGTCGTGCACGTATTCGCTTTCCTGGTATCGAGATTCAAGTCCGGATGCCGGCAGTTCAGGACAAGCTCACCTTTGTCCTCGTCCACTGCCAGTTCGGTAAGCTTCGGCCACCGGCGAATTTCATTTCCGGCCAAGCAAAACAGCCCGCGCCCGGTTTTTTTACAGGCCCTGATGTCGCCCGAATCTGGATTGATATCGACCGGGTCTGGATAGACCTCGAGCGGTAATAATTGCGTGTCCTCGAAGTCGGCCAACAGGGCAGTCGAGTCCGTTGCGACAATCACTTCCTCGAGCACCTGGTTAGCAACCTGTTGCGCTATCGCGCCGCTGGAGTAAGTGACTAGTGCGCTCGCTAACAACAGTATTCGTTTGAAACCGTTTGACTCCAACATGTTATCGCTCCAAAGGTTTTTGCTGTGTTATTTATTCGTGTTATTTTTTTATTAACGCTATTAAAAACAATTATCGCATTTAACGTTGCGGCAGCCAAACGCTCACTCACGCGGTTGGTACTTGGCCGCCTCCTCGGGTCGTCCCCAGGCTGTGTAAAATTCGGCAACACGCTGGCGACTATCCGCGGCGAGGTGCGGTATCGGTGCTTGCTCCAGGCCGACAAGACTCGCAAGCAACAAAGGCTCGGCAGCAGCATATTTACCGGATCCTGCAAGCGCCAAACCCTGAACGTGTTTCGCTGCTGCGATACGCCAATGATCGTCCGGCAAGTTCTGACTCAGGATTTGTTGCGCTTCGGTCGCATAGGCCAACGCCTCATCGAACCGCCCGGTCTCGGCCGTGAGATTGGACAACACAGTCAAGGTTCCGGCGGTCAACGGGTGTTCGTTGCCCAGCAATTTTCGGCGGGCTGCAAGACTCTCGATGAGTAGGGATTCCGCCTCTTCATACTCGCCGCGGCCCACCAACCAGAAACCGAGGCTGGTCGCCGTGCTTGCGGTCGCAGGATGTTCCTCGCCGAACGCGCGACGCCGAATCGAAAACACGTCACGCAATGTTGCAACGGCCTCCTCGGTTTCGCCCTTGGCGTACAGGACAAATGCCAGGTTACTCATCACGGCAGCGGATTCGGGATGATCGTCACCGAGTAACTCCCGGTTCATGGCAAGCGATTCGCGGTAAGCCGTCTCGGCTGCCGCCAGATCTCCCCGCAACTCGAGTACGTAGCCAATATTATTAATGCCGTTCGCGAGCTCCGGATGCTGATCGCCCAACAACAGCCGCTTCATAGTGAGTGCTTCGCGATAAAGCGCTTCCGCCTCTTCCAATTCGCCTTGGTCGAGCAACGCCCAGGCGAGATTATTGATCGATTCGGCGAGATCGGGATGCGTTTCACCGTGTAGCTCGCGTCGCATTTTGAGCGCTTCCCTCAGAACCGGAACGGCCTGCTCGTACTGGCCCTGCTCATAGTCATTGAGACCCAGGTCCTCCAGGCTCTCGGCAACCTTGGTATTCGGCGCGCTACTGACGGCACGACGGTAGGCGAGCGCATTCAGGATCAGTAAACGTGCATCGTCGTACCTTCCTTGCCGGTGCAATACATCGGCAAGGTCGGTGGCCGTCTCTGCCACTTCCGCACTCGATTCACCGAACAGGTCTTGCCGCACTACCAGTGCTTCGCGCAAGTGCGCCTCGGCCTCCTCGTAACTCGCGTCGAGGGTCAGTACTTCACCCAGGTGCGTGAGGCTCTGTGCCACTTCCGGATGCTGGTCGCCGAACAGTTCGCGCCGTTTCTGCAACGACTGATCCACGAGACGCACGGCTTCGGGATAGAGACCGAGACTCTTGTACACCGTGCCCATCGTGTCCATGAGCGTCGCCTGGATTTCGGGTTGATCGGCAAGCTCGCCTTCGATTCGCACCGCGCCCTTGTCCAATATTTCACGCGCTGTGATCGTATTGCCCAGCGCCTCGCTCGGATCGGATACCTCGAACAGGCCGACCATGAACTGCGTCGTCTGCCGAGCGGTCTCAGCTTCAATTTGCGCGCGGTTGCGCTGCTCCTCGGCTTCGATACGCGCGAGATACGCCGTTACCGCGAGACCCGAGGTGATCGCCATGCCGACGAAAGCGGCCGTGGTAAAAACAAGCATGCGCTGATGACGACGGTGCTGTTCGCGTTGCTTGAGCGCGTCGAAGCCAACGCCGAGCATGC
>JABDNG010000032.1 GCA_013001045.1 Woeseiaceae bacterium
GAGAACGCGGCTTTAATGAGATCGGTGTGAATGGTTTCAGGAGAGCCGCCTGTGATTTTCAGGACGGATATCTGTGCCTGTTCGATTTCATCGAGACTGCGAATATCGTCGGGGCTGCCGTGGAACCAGCCGATGGTTGTGTCATTGTCATGGGTCCCCGTGTAGCAAACGCTGTTTTCAGTAACATCCGACAGACGGAATTCCGGGTCGCAGACATCGAACTGCAGGACACGCATGCCCGGAATGCGGTGCCGATCTCGCAGGGCCTCGACCTCGGGCGTGATCACGCCCAAATCTTCGGCCACGATGGGCAACAGGCCGAGCGCGCCCTTCATCGCGTCGAAAATTGCATCTCCCGGGCCCGGCTCCCAGGTGCCCACCCGGGCCGTATCCGAGCCTGCCGGGACCGACCAGTAGGCTTCAAAACCACGGAAATGGTCAATTCGGACTATATCCGTAAGTTTTGCCGATGCGCTTAGCCGATCGATCCACCACTGGTAGCCATCGGCCGCATGCGCGTCCCAATCGTAGAGTGGGTTGCCCCAAAGCTGTCCGTCTTCGCTGAAATAGTCGTGCGGGACGCCCGCGACATGATCCGGTTCGCCGTCTTCACCGAGGCACAAAATGTCACGGTTGGCCCACGCGTCCGAGCTGTCCAACGCTATATAGATAGGCATGTCTCCGAACAGGGAGACACCGCTGGCCTGCGCAGCGTCGCGCAGCTGCTGCCACTGGTAGTGGAACAAGAACTGAATGATCTTGATCGCCCGAACTTGTTCGGCAGCAGACTTGTTGATTTCTTGCAGCGCTTTTTCGTCACGCTGGACGTATTCTGATTGCCATTCGCGCCAGGGTCGCTCACCGTGCCGGGTCTTGAGGATGCGAAAAACGGCGTAGTCATGTAGCCAGCCAGCGTCATTTTCGGCAATGAATGCGGCGCACTGCGCCTGTATTTCGTCGCTGGCTTTAAATGGGAACCTCTGCGCAGCGGTGTTGAGCAGGCCGTTCTTGAGCGGAATAAGCGCGCCATAATCGACGAATTGCGTGGGCAGCGTTGCAAGCGCCTCGACTTCCTGCTCGAGCAAGAGGCCCATTTCGATCAGATCGCCAATGCCGATGAGCATTTCGTTGCCCGCGAAGGTCGATAACGACTGGTAGGGCGAGTCGCCGTAAGCCGTTGGTCCCGTCGGCAAAAACTGCCAGACCCCCAGCTGCATATCGCGCATTTTGTCGACGAATGCCCGGGCCTCGGCGCCGATCTCGCCGATACCATAGGGGCCTGGCAAGGATGCGATATGCAGGCAAACGCCTGCCTGCCGCGTGTTCAGCGGCGTCCGTGTCATTGTCATTGTCAAAGCTTCAACGCGTCCTTGCTGCGGCGCAGATTGTTGCCGGCAGTGTCGCCCTGGGCGAGCGCAAGCGCAACCTGAACGGCGTCGAGCAAGGCGAGTTGTGCGAGCCTGGAACTCATAGGCGTATAGATGCTGGTGTCTTCGATAACCTGGCACGGAAATAACAGGGTCGATTCTCGGGCGATAGTGGAGTCCGGGTTGGTCAGTGCGATAACGGTCGCGCCGCGGTCTCTTGCAAGCTTCGCGGCCCGAGCGAAGTCCTGCCAGCGGCCGGTATGGGACAGCAATACGAGTACATCATCGGGCTGCGTGATCGCGGCGAATTGCAGGATCATCGGTATGTCGCTCAGTGACGTGCACGGAATGCCCAGTCGAAAAAACTTGTGACAGGCGTCGCGGGCAACATGCCCGGACGCACCCAGCCCGGCGAAGGCAATCTGCCTGGCGCTTTTCATCGCATCTACAGCCTCGTCGATCGGCATGGAAGATAGCTGTGAGCGCATTTCGATGAGCGACTGAATCGAGGCGTCCATGACTTTGATGACGGCGTCCGCGGTCGCATCGTCGGGGCTGACGTTGCGGTGCACGTAGGTGGCAGGGCTACTCAATGCTTCGGTCAAGCGGATCGCGAGTTCGCGAAAGCCACCCAGCCCGACGTGGCGGCAAAAGCGCACCACGGTAGGCTCGCTCGTGCCGCACTCTCTGGCCAGCCGCGCAAGCGTGATGTTGGCGGTCTCCTTCGGGTGCTCCAGGATCCACTGGCCGACGCGTCGCTCGGACGGGCTCAAACGCGGCAGCGCCTGGGTTATTGTGGCTAACATGTAGTAAAATTACACCAATTATTGCCAGAAATCAGCAAAAAAGGCGTGCAACGCCTCAAAAAGTAGTAAACTTTCAGAAATCCCAGAGGTAGTTTGATGGCTCAACTCATTCCGGTCGACACGTTCGACCTGATAATTTTTGGTGGTACCGGAGATCTTGCGATGCGCAAGTTGTTGCCTGCGCTCTATCATCGTGACCGCGATGGCCAGGTGACGGCCGACAGCCGTATCATCGCGGCGAGTCGCGGTGCGATGGCGCGTGATGACTATCTGTCGGCTGTGGAAGAGGCGTTGCGAAGCAACTTGCGCGACGGCGAGTTTGATGACTCACATTGGCAATCCTTCAGTCAGCGTATTCATTATGTACAGGCCGACGCGTTCGAACACGGTGAGTGGCATGAACTGGTCGAGGCGTTGTCGGGGTACGAAGAACACGTTCGTGTCGCGTACTGCGCGACAGCACCGAGTTTGTTTGGCGCGATAGCCGGGGGCCTGAAGACGAACGGCTTGATTACCGACAACAGTCGTATCGTTTTGGAAAAACCGCTCGGACGTGACTACGAATCGGCCTGTGAAATAAACAACGCCGTCGGCGAGTGCTTTTCCGAGAACCAGGTTTACCGAATCGACCACTACCTGGGCAAGGAGACAGTGCAGAATCTGCTCGCACTGCGCTTCGCAAATTCATTGTTCGAACCGCTGTGGCGCAGGGGACATATCGATCACGTGCAGATTACCGTGGCCGAAGATCTTGGCGTCGGTGGGCGGGTCGAATTCTATGACCGGGTCGGCGCACTCAGGGATATGGTGCAGAATCACATACTGCAGCTAGTCTGCCTGTTTGCAATGGAGCCGCCATCGAGTCTGCACCACGACGCTGTGCGTGATGAGAAAATCAAGGTGCTGCGTGCGCTCAGACCGTTGTCGGCCGACGACGTTCGCGCCAGTTCCGTGCGGGGCCAGTACACCGCGGGCGCTATCAGCGGCAGCACCGTGCCCGGTTATATTGACGAACGCGGTGGCGATTCGAGCACCACTGAAACGTTCGTGGCACTCAAGCTGGAGATCGAGAACTGGCGTTGGTCGAATGTGCCTTTCTATCTGCGCACTGGAAAACGTCTCACCGGAAAACACTCCGAGATTGTCGTGCAGTTCCAGGATGTACCGCATTCGATATTCCCGGAACAGAAGTACAACGTATCGCCGAACCTGCTTCGAATCCGGCTGCAGCCGGATGAAGGCGTCCAGCTATCGGTCATGGCGAAAGAGCCGGGCCCCGGCGGCTTTGACCTTCGGCCAGTCTCATTGGACCTGAGCTTCGCCGAGACCTTCGGTGTTGGCTATCCCGACGCCTATGAGCGTCTCCTGATGGAGGTGCTGCGCGGTAATCCCGCGTTGTTCATGCGCCGGGACGAAGTTGAAGCCGCATGGAGCTGGATTGACGGCATTATCGAGGGTTGGGAGACGTCGAATCAGAAGGTCGAATCGTATGTTGCGGGATCCTGGGGCCCGCCGGCATCGTCATTATTGCTCGATCGCGATGATCGTGCCTGGTACTCGGACGACAGGATATGACCGAACACTATTTTGATTCGCGGCAGGACGCTTCGACGGCGGCCGCAAAGCGCATCGGGGACCTGCTGAGAAAGCGCCTGGACGGCAATGGCGGCGCGTCATTGGTCGTCAGCGGTGGCACGTCACCAAAACAATGCATGGCCGCCCTCGCGAATGCGCCCATGGACTGGTCGCGCGTGCAGGTGCTCTTAAGCGATGAGCGTTGGGTTCCCCCCGATCATGAGGACAGTAACGAGCGATTGACGCGCGAGACACTGCTCGTTGGCGGCGCAGCGTCTGCCGAACTATTTCCGATTTATGCTGCAGGCGTCTCGCCCGAGGAGCGCTGCAATGAGTTACAGGATCCGTTGCCTATGCTGCCGTTTTCGTGTTCGTTGATCGGCATCGGCACCGACGGCCATTTCGCATCCCTGTTTCCGGATGCCGAGCAACTGGAACTCGGGCTGGACGTCGAGGGTGACCGCCTTTACATCCCCGTAACGACGGCAGCGAGCCCGCACCCGCGCATCAGCATGACACTGGCCGGGATATCGCGCAGTGACGAAATTGTGCTGCTTTTCTTCGGTGAGGAGAAACTCGACGTATACAAAGCGGCAAAGGCATCGGCAGATACCTATCCTTTGTCACGACTATTACGACAAAAGCGCGCACCCGTGAGACTTTTCTGGGCGCCGTAGTGGAGGTAAGACAAACGTGAATCCGGTCCTCGAAAGCGTTACCGAACGCATCACGAAGCGCAGCGCAACGTCACGCGGCGATTACCTCGCGCGCATGCACGCGGCGGCAGGCGATGGCCCGGTCAGGGGTGGGCTTGCCTGCAGCAATCTGGCTCATGGTTTCGCGGCCTGCGGCAGTGCCGAAAAGCAGGCTTTGAAAGGCGACGTCGTGCCAAATATCGGTATCGTTTCGGCGTATAACGATATGCTCAGTGCGCACCAACCGTTTGAAACCTATCCCGCCGTAATCAGAAAGGCGGCCGCCGCAAACGGTGCCGTCGCCCAATTCGCGGGCGGCGTGCCCGCGATGTGCGACGGCGTCACGCAGGGCACTGACGGGATGGACCTGTCCTTGTTTAGCCGCGACGTCATCGCATTGTCGACCGCCGTCGCGTTGTCGCACAACATGTTCGACGCCGTTCTGTGTCTCGGCATCTGCGACAAGATCGTCCCGGGGCTCCTGATTGGCGCGTTGTCCTTCGGGCACCTGCCCGTCGTGTTTGTTCCGGCGGGACCGATGGTCTCCGGTCTCGGCAATAAGGAGAAAGCCCGCATTCGTGAGGAATACGCGGCGGGACGCATCGGTCGGGACGAATTGCTGGATGCCGAATCGGCTGCCTACCACGCACCCGGCACCTGCACATTCTATGGCACGGCGAACAGTAACCAGATGCTCATGGAGTTCATGGGACTTCAACTTCCCGGGGGGTCTTTCGTCAATCCTGGAACCGAGCTGCGAGACCTGTTGACGCAAGATGCCGTTGCGACGGTGAGCAAGGCGACCCATCTGGGCGATGACTACTTGCCGCTCGCGGAGGTGCTCGACGAGAAAGCGATCGTCAACGGCATCGTTGGGCTGCTCGCAACCGGCGGGTCAACCAACCACACGATCCACCTGGTCGCCATCGCCGCGGCCGCCGGCATCCAGATTGACTGGCAGGATTTCGCGGAGCTTTCAAACGTAGTTCCACAATTGTCGCGCGTGTACCCGAACGGCACGGCGGACGTAAATCATTTCCACGCCGCCGGCGGCCTGGGATTCATGATCAACGACATGTTGGACAACGGTCTGCTGCATGAGGACGTCAATACGATTCTCGGACGAGGGTTGCGCGATTTTTGCCAGGAGCCGACAGTCAATGCCGGCAAACTGGGCTGGACTGATGTGCAATCCGAATCGCTCGACGCCGATATTCTGCGCCCCTGTTCCAATCCATTCAGTGCGCATGGCGGCCTGCAACTGGTAACGGGAAATCTCGGCAGGGCGATCGTCAAGATATCCGCCGTTGACGCGAGGCACCATTCGATCACGGCGCCAGCGCGCGTTTTTCATTCGCAACAGGCGTTCGTCGACGCTTTCAACAACAATGAGCTCGAGCGGGATTTCGTGGCTGTACTCTCTCGACAGGGTCCGCGCGCCAACGGCATGCCGGAGTTGCACAAGCTCACGCCGTATCTCGGCGTATTGCAGAATCGGGGCTTCAAGGTTGCGCTCGTCACGGACGGTCGGATGTCCGGTGCGTCGGGTAAAGTGCTGTCAGCGATACAGGTAACGCCGGAAGCTGTCGCCGGCGGTCCCATCGCGAAAGTGCGCGACGGTGACATGATTTGCATCGATGCAGAAAAGGGCGAGCTTAGCCTGAACGGGGGTGATGCATTTGGCTCACGAATGGCGCCTGAGGTCGATAGCAGCGCGCACAGCGGAATGGGCCGCGAATTGTTCGCGGCATTCAGAGAACGGGCGACCGGCGCGGAAAAGGGTGCCAGCCTTTTCGGGGAGCGCTAGGAATGGATACCACTGAGCTATTGAGCGGCTATTGTGTTGTGCCCGCCGCCGTCATCGACCCTGTCGATTTCGCGGCGCGCCTCGGCGTGTGAGAGCATGTGCGCGCGGCAAGTCCAGGCCGATGATGGGTAATCAACAATGAATGATCGTTGCTTGTTAATAGGCGACATTGGCGGAACCAACGCGCGCTTTGCGCTGGCAACGACGGACAGGCCGGGATTTCATGGCGTGCTCGAGCTTCAGTGCGAAGATTTTGCAACGGCCGATGACGCGATCAGCCATTACATTGCGACGATGAACGTCGAAAAACCTGATGCCGTATGCCTGGCCGCGGCGGGTCCTGTCGTCGATGACACGGTCAAGATCACGAATAATCACTGGGATATCTCCGCCGCAGCGACCCGGGCCGACTTCGGCATCGAAGCTGTGCGCCTGCTCAACGATTTCACGGCCATCGCCTATGCGATTCCGCTGCTGACCGAGAACGAGGTTCGATCGATCGGCCGGGATGATCAACGCGTGTTGCCAGGCGAGCATTTCAACGTTGCCATCCTGGGTCCGGGTACGGGGCTGGGCGTTGCCGGACTTTGTCGGCGCGGCAAGAACCTGGTGCCCGTCACCGGCGAGGGTGGGCACGTCGGTTTCGCGCCGGAAACCGAGCTGCAAACAGATATCCTCACCGTCCTGCGCGGCCGCTTTGAGCGGGTGTCAGCCGAGCGGCTCATCGCCGGCTCAGGCGTTGAGAATATCTACGAGGCACTCGCGACCATCCGCGGCGAAACCGGAACCCGGCTCTCCGCGGCGCAGATATTCGCCGAGTGCGGCGATGGCAATCTCGCGGCCGAGGCGGTTGGCGTGTTCTTCGAGCTACTCGGCCAGGCGGCTGGCGACCTGGCCCTGACGCTCGGCGCCGTGGACGGCGTCTATATAGCGGGCGGAATCGCGAAACGGTATCCGGAGAGGCTGGCAAGCAGCCGCTTTCGCAGTGCGTTTGAAAACAAGGGCAGGCGCCGTGCGTTGATGGAACGCATTCCAACGCGCCTGATCACCTACGACCAGCCGGGATTGCTTGGCGCGGCCTACTGCGTGCTGGAATTGTCCTCGTAAGCGTCCCGTTCGGATCGCGGAATGGATGTGATGCCGACGGCGTGTCGCGGAAACTGATCGGCATCAATCGTCTCGAGATAGCCATGCCAGGCCGCATAGCCGATGACAGGCACGATGGCGATGAGGCCGACAAACGCCGTCATCACGCCGATGAGTAGCGATAGCACGACGATCGTCAGCCAGACGACCATTGCGCGCTTGTTGCGCAATACGGCGTTGATCGATGTCACGATGGCCGTGATGCTGTCGACGTCACGATGCATGATCATCGGCAATGAAAACGCGCTTGCCGAGAATGTAATTGCCGCGAATACGGCGCCGATCATCGAGCCGAACCCCAGGTAGGTGAGTAGTTCCTGCAGCGATGCCTCGCCATCCGTCGGAAAGAATACCGTGACCATAACGGCCGCCCGTGCCCAGACCAGGAAAATGACGAGCAACGCGAGTGCAAAAATCATCTCGTTGCCGAAATGGCGTTTGAGGGCGGCACGTAGACTGCGGGTCATCTGCGGTTCCTGACCGCGTTCGAGTTGCGCGCTGATCGCGTAGAGTCCGATGCAGGTCAGCGGTGCGAGGAAAACAAAGCCGCCCAGCATCGCGAACATGATCCACTGGCTGCCACGGAACCAGGCGAGCAGACAGACGATGCCGATCATCAACGCAACGACCAGGCCATACACGAGGCTCTGCTGCGGCGCCTGCATCAGGTCGGAGATACCGAGTCTTATCCAGCGAAAGGGCGCCCAGGCCGATAATTTCCTGCACGGCGCAACGAAAGGCATCTCGTCGCGAGTGACGTTGCTGCGATCAACATCTGTCATCGTTAATCTCCATGCGGACTTGGGGCCAGCTCTTGGCCCTTTCGAGCGCGATAAGTGGCGGTGCAACCGACAACGCACGCGTACCCGGGGATGCCGAATTGAGTCAGGTCGGCCGGGCAATCGACCGTTGCCCGGATGACCGCGTTGCGCATACCGATGATCGTCGCAACCGTGGGCCGGTCAGCGCTTTCCTTGATACGCGGTGAACGAATCGCCATGCGGCACGGTCACCCGGAGTACGTGGGATTTTCCAGGATGCGGACGGCGACCTGCTGGCCCGTCACCGAAAAAGCAATGTACTCGTACTTTACGCCAGCTCTTTCGACGAATTCCTGGAAGGCGCGGAATTCATGCTGCTGCCAGCGATGAAAGTTGTAGTACTCGTCAAACAGCACAATCGCGCCCGGCTGCAAACGACTACCCAGCGCCTCGAAGATCGTCACCGTCGATGAATACAGGTCACAATCGACGTGCAGGAAGGCGACCGGGTCCGTGTATTCCTCAAGGAAACCGGGCAGCGTCGCATCGAAATAGCCGACGTGGAATTTTACGTTGTCGGGCACTTTCGGCATCTTCTTCTGCGCGAACGCCCCGATCGGATTTCCATTCCAGTGTTCCTGAATGCCTTCGAAGGAATCAAAGCCGTGTACGGTGCCGTCGACATTGGGGGCGATCCAGCGCATGGACTTGCCGCGGCCGACACCGAACTCCAGCTTGAGGCCACTCTTGTCAATCTGACTCAAAGCGTACTGCACGAGCTGTGGGTGTTTTTCGAAGTAGGGTGCATCCACCATATTGGCCTTGATGTACTCCAGCGTGCTCTTCTTGGCCTCCAGGTTCATGTCGACGAGCAGGTTGGACGCATAATGTTTAAGCATGAAACGTCGAAACACGAATTCGCTCAGCGTTCGTTTGAATAGCGGCATTGAAGGACTCGTCAGAGCAGTTTGTGGACGCCCAGTAAGTTATCACATGCGCACGATGCCCGCCCCCGGAAACTGTTCCTGCTGCCGGCAATAGCGAGACGAATAGTGGTAAGCGCCAATGGTCTTTTGACGGCTTCTCGACTATTGTCTAGGGAGTGTTCCGGCGAAACCCAATCTGAGGAGGCCATTGAGATGCGCGTTATTCTGGTACCCGTTGCTGATCGACCTGAATGTGCGATTGCGCTGAGAGCTGCATTCGACCTTGGCAAGCGCATCGGCGCCTCGGTAAGTGGTTGCCACATTCGGCCGCACCGCCATCCCGAGGTGTCGCTGTCGATGGTATTCGCTGACGCTATCTGGCGCAGGCAGAGTACGAAAACAGCGTCCAAGCACGCGAGAACTTTATATGAGCAGGTGGCGGCCCAAAACGGCTACGATTTTATTCGGCGGGCGCGGGTCAGTCCCGGCGCAATGTGGACGGAACGCGTAGGCTCGCCGGGTATCGTGTTGAGTATTGTGGGGCCTGTTTCCGACCTCATCGTCGTGTCGCGGCCCGCTAAACGTGGTGGCGTTGCCGACATGTTCATGAACGCAGCCCTGCTCGATTCGAGGTGCCCTGTGCTGATCTTGCCGAAGGGCGGGCGCAAGACGGTGGGTAAAAACGTCTGTATCGCCTGGAACCAGAGTTTCGAAGCCATGAAGGCCGTCAAAGCGGCATTGCCGATACTGCAGCAAGCCGAATCAGTCACGATCGTCAGCTGCGGAAAGGAGGATCATATCGGGCCCAAGTCGTCACAGCTGGCTGCCTACCTGACCCACTGGGGCATCAAGTCCAAACGTGTCAAGACTCGTGGTCGCGATGTCGAGGCCGAATTGCGGGCGAGCTACAAGGAGGCAGGAGCGGATTTGCTGATCGCGGGCGCCTACAGTCGTAACCGCTGGCGGGAAAAAATCTTTGGCGGCATGACCGAGCACCTTATTCGCAAGTCGCGCATGCCCGTGCTGATGCGGCATCAATGATCTGAGCCAGGCGACGGCCGAAAAAAAAACGCGTACAGCGGAAGCTGTACGCGTTTTATTTGCAGCGGGCCGGCCTGATCGGCTACAACGCTGTGTTTTCCGCTTAGCGCTCTATGACGCGCAATACAACGCGGCGATTCTGCGCCTTGCCTTCGCGCGTGCCGTTGTCCGCGATCGGCTGCGATTCGCCGTAACCACGTACCGACATGCGATCTTCCGCGATACCGTTGCTCGCCAGGTAATCATGTACAGTCTGGGCGCGACGTGAAGAAAGGCCTTCGTTGTACTCGGCGGGGCCGTCGCTGTCCGTGTGTCCGGCAACCTCGAAGGTGATTGTCGGGTTCTTCTTCAAGGTCGCGACCGCGTCGTTGAGGACACTCGTGGCGCCTGGCAGCAGGCGGTCCGAGTTACTCTGGAAGTTCACGCCGGGTAGCCTGATGACAGCCTTGATTTCGCAGCCCTTGATATCGACCTGGACGCCCGGAGCGCTGTTCGGGCACTCGTCGAGACGATCGACGACGCCGTCTTTATCGCCATCGAGTTCGCAGCCGTTGGCATCGACCTTGGCGCCCTTGGGCGTCTTCGGACACTTGTCCTTGCCATCACTTACGCCGTCGCCGTCGCTGTCCTTCGCACAACCACTGGCGTTAACCGCAACGCCCTTTGGCGTACCAGGACATTTGTCCATCGAGTCCTTCACACCGTCGCCATCGCTGTCGACTTCGCAGCCATAGGCGTCAACGCGAGTACCCGCGGGTGTGTTCGGGCAACGGTCCATGCCGTCCGCGACACCGTCGCCATCAGTGTCAACAAATTTCGGCGTACCCGGACCGAACGGGATCTGCACGCCAAGGCTGAACAGGTTGTCATTCAGGTTGTTGGTGCCAACCGCGTCCATTCGATGCCGCCATTCACCGCGAAGAGCGGCATTGGAGTCGAACAAGTCAAGCAGGAAGCCGGCACCAGCAGAATACATGGCACCTTCGTCCTCTGGCTCGCCCGCTGCGTCCAGCGTCATGTAACCGACGCCGGCGTGCAGGTACGGGCTGAAGCGCTCGGCGCGGCGAAACACGCGTTGCAGATCGATGCCGAGACCAAGAATTTCCTGGTCATTGAAAACCTCTCCGTCGGCCCAGGAGCCCGAGAAGAAAGCCTCGATATTTAGCGCATCGCTTACCGCATAGCCGAAGCCCAGCTGGCCGCCGTTGAAATCGTCTTCTACATCGCGATCCTTGTCGTCATCGATATAGGAACCCATTATCGAAAAATAGCCTTGACCCGGCTCGGCATCTGCGACCGCATTGCTGATCCCCAGGAGGGCGAATGCAGCCGTTGTGACGACGTACGTGAAAATTCTCATAACTTGTAGCTCCAAATGTTGGTTCCGACCTCGTCGTACATTACGACGCGCGGGAACTCGGCCGTCGAGGGCCGAACGTACAAACACGGGAGAGCGATAGTCACTGCCCCCGCACTGTGCGGCGATTCTACCATCTGGAAAGCGGCATTGTGCAAGCATTAGTACACTGCCGCACCCTTGCGATACCGGGCGGTCAGCCCCCCCCAGGGAACAAATTCAGGACATTTTGCGGTGAGTTGCCGATTGAACAGTGATATAACGTCACCCACGAATAACAAGGAGAATTATTATGAGTGTAGCCAAGACATCCGAGATCACGGCATCGTCGTCCAAGAGCTTCGAAGACGCCATTCGCCGGGGCATCAGCAAAATGGACGAGACCGTGAAGAACATAGAGGGCGCCTGGATCAAGGAGCAAAAGGTCATCGTCGATAAAGGCGAAGTGCAGGCCTACCGCGTGACGATGAAGGTCACGTTCATCGTCAAGTAATTTATAGCAGTCGCTCAATTTTTGCAGTTCAATCATCAGGAGGAGATCAAGGAAATGCCAGGAAAATTTGAGGTATATAAAGACAAAGCGGGCGAATTTCGCTTTCGGCTCAAAGCCGCGAATGGCCAGAACATTCTCAGTAGCGAGGGCTACAGCGGAAAAGCGAGCTGCCTGAACGGAATCGAGTCCGTCAAGAAGAACTCACAGAGTCCGGATCGCTTCGTCAAGAAGACGACTCCGTCTGGCAAGTTCCGCTTTAACGTGACGTCTTCCAATGGTCAGGTTGTCGGCACGAGCCAAAGCTACTCGTCGCAATCCGGCTGCAACAACGGCATGAAGAGTGTCGCCAATTGTGCGCCCGGAGCGCGTACGGACGACCAGAGCTAGAACCGTACGAAGGGCCGGCGACGATTTCATTATCGTTTCGAATCGGAATCGTCGCCGAGCCCTGTTCTTGACCCCGCCACGTCGAGCCATCGTGGTTTGACAATAAGCACCGACTGATCCGAATCTCGCGTCAACCGATCCTGCTGCAGCGCGTTTCCAGTACTGAACACGTACTGATTTGTAGGGATACGAGGAGATTGATCATGGATTCCAGAAAACTCATTTACACAACAGCGGTACTGTTGCTGCTTTACGGAACTGCATTCGCCGACACGGGCGACAGGATCGAAGAGCGCCTGGACAATCGCGGCGACCGCATCGAAACGCGCCTCGACAACAAGGGCGATCGAATAGACCAACGGCTGGACAACAAGGGCGATCGAATTGACCAGCGCCTCGATAACAAAGGCGATCGGATAGACGCGCGCCTTGACCGAAAATCCGAGCGAGCAGCCGACGCCGGCCGGGATCGCTTGTCAGAACGCCTGGATCGCAAGGGCGACCGGATCGATGGGAAGCTAGATCGCAAGGGCGACCGGATCGACCGGAAACTCGATCGTAAGGGCGCGAGGGTCGACCGGAAGCTGGATCGCAAGGGTAATCGAATCAATCGCCGCAGGTGATCCCGAACAATAAAGACAGAGCATTGCAGTCTTCGAGGACCGGCGGTAATCGTTACCGCCGGTTTTTCTTTGCGGCATCGCAGCCGCTCGGTTAGGCTGCGCGTTTCACGACTGGCAATCAGGTCCCACCTATATGTCCAAACGCAGTTGGTCGATCGACTCACTCGTTCTCATCTTCTCTTTTATCGTGGTTGCGCAGCTACTTTCTTACGTCGTGCCGCATGGAAGTTTCGAGCGCGTACCGGCCGCAGACGATCCAAGCCGCTTCGTCGTCGTAGACGGAACGTACACGGCACTCGCTGGCGATGAAATCACAACGCTTCCGCCGTGGCATTTTCTTATTGCAGTGAGCGATGGTCTTGAGTCGGCGCAAGGCATCATATTCCTGATCTTCCTGGTCGGCGGTGTCATTAGCGTGCTGCGTAAGACGGGGGCCATTGACGCAGCGCTGCACGGTGCGGTGGAACGACTCGGCAAGACGCCCTGGCTGTTGATCGGGGGTTGCCTGCTGCTGTTCAGTATCGGGTCCTTTACGATCGGCATGGGTGAAGAATATGTGCCGCTGGTGCCCATCATCGTGACCATGAGTCTTGCCATGCGCATGGACGCGATCGTTGCGATGGGTATGGTCTGGGTGCCTTATGGCATCGGTTGGGCTTGCGCCGGGATCAATCCGTTTGGCGTCCTGATCGCGCAGAATATTGCAAACGTCCCGTTGACCTCCGGCTGGGGACTGCGACTCGCGATGATGTTCGTGTTCCTGGCCATCGCGTTTCACCACATCTACCGGTATGCGATACGCGTACAGAAGGATCCGTCCGCAAGCCTCGTATCGCACGTCGACTACAGTGTCGGATTTCAGGCGCCCGCTGACGTCGCGATGACCCGGCATCGCGTTGCTGTCCTGGCCGTATTCGTGCTCGGGCTGATCGGCTTCGTCTACGGCGTATCGGAATTTCACTGGTACATCAGTGAACTGAACGCCATATTCCTCGGCATCGGTATCGTGGCCGCGATCATCTCGCGGATGCCGGCCGGGGAAACCAGCCGGACTTTCATTGAAGGCGCTGCCGCAATGACACCGGCCGCGCTGCTGGTCGGATTCGCCCGCACGATCGAGGTCGTCATGACTGACGGGCAGATCATCGATTCCGTCGTCTTTTCCATCGCCGGTGTCCTCGAGGGCTTGCCCGCCGAAGCATCAGCGCTCGGCATGCTGCTCGTGCAGACGATCTGCAACTTCTTCATTCCTTCAGGGAGTGGCCAGGCTTTTGTGACGATGCCGATCATGTCGCCGTTGGCAACCCTGACCGACATCCCGCAACAAACCGCAGTGCTCGCGTTTCAGTTCGGCGATGGCTTCACGAACATGATCGTGCCGACCAGCGCGCTGGTCATGGGCGCCCTGGCGCTTGGCAAAGTACCGTACTCCGCGTGGTTCCGGTTTGTCGGACCTCTATTGCTAAAGATGTTTGCGTTAGCCGCGCTGTTTCTCGTGCTGTCGATGCATGTTGGTCCAATGGTCGGTTTCTAGGGCCTGCCCGGATCAGTTTCGACAATACCGGGTGACGTCATCGCTGCCGGTTTCGGCAGTCATGTCGCCGCGTTCACAGAGGTAGTTCAGGTGTGAAATCGCCTCGCCCGTCGCCATGATGCGATTGTTGTCGTCGATCGTCGTCTTGTACAGCGATGGAAAAAGATCCACGACGCGCATCGGTTTACTGCAAATATCGAGCAGGGCGTCCAGCCGGTCTTCGTGTTCTTTTGCCAGCTGCCTTAAACGATAGTGTGCGCCCCGGAAGGGCTTACCGTGGGCAGGAAGTACCAGCACATCTGCCGGCAATCGCTTCTCGAGTTTCTCGAGCGACGCGAACCAATCCTTCAGCGGATTGGCGAGGGGCTCGGTTGGCCAGACACTTACATTGGACGAAATGGTCGGCAGGAGCTGATCGCCTGCGATCAGGAGATTGCGTTCGGCGTCGTACAGACAGGCGTGTTCCGGTGAATGCCCGCTGCCGACAATGACCTCCCAGTCGATGCCGCCGAAATCAAGCACATTGCCATCGGCCATGCGTTTATACGCTTCGGGCAAGGTATGTACGAATTTTCCGAACATGCCGAAGCGGCTCTTGTAGGAATCGAGTTGTTCGGCCGTGTAGCCGGCCGCTTTGTAGAAGTGTATTCCCTCGTCGGGGGCGCTGCGCCCGGTGTCGGCCGCAAGTATGCGGCACAGCATGTATTCATCGCGAGTCATCCAGAGATCGACATCGAAATGCGTGACGAGCCAACCGGCACAGCCAATATGGTCCGGGTGCAGGTGAGTCGCAACGACATGGCTGGCCGGGTCGCCACCCATCGTGCTGGCAAATACGTCGCGCCACACGTCGCGGCTCGTTTTCGTATCGACGCCCGTGTCCACGATGACCCAGCTGGCCTCATCGCGTAACAACCACAGGTTGATGTGCCTGAGTGAAAAAGGTAAGGGCATGCGCAGCCAGACGACGCTGTCCGAGATTGCCATGGTCTCGCCCTGTTCTGGCCGGGTGTCGAACTCGTACTCGATCTCACTCATTCAGAAATTGTCGCATACCGGCATGCACCTGCTCGCGCACAGCCTCAACGGATTCATCCTTGACGGGACCGTAGCCGCGGATATCCAGGTAGCAGGCTATGAGGCGCTCGATCTCCGCGACGTTCGTCTCACTCAGCGACGGCAGTAGTTCGTCGACGAGCTGCTCGAACTCAACGATGAGTGCCCGTTCCATGCGACGCTCGGCACTTTTACCGAAAACGTCGAAGGCAGTGCCTCGCAGCCCTCGCATCCCGGCAAGCAACCGGAATACGGGCAATATCCAGACCCCGAATTCTTTCTTTCGAGGCCGCCCGCGCGCATCGAGGCCGGCATTGAGAACGGGCGGCGCCAGGTGGAAGCGCAGCTTCGCTTCATCGCCGAAGTCTCGCCGGATCGACTCCAGAAAAGACGCGCGCGTGTGCAATCGCGCGACTTCGTACTCATCTTTGTAACTTAGCAGCTTGAAGTAACTCCTGGCCGCCGCCCGTGTCAGCTGGTCACCGCCCGACACCGTTGATTCGGCAGCCCGAATCTTCTCGACCAAAGCCACGTAACGATCGGCCAGGGCCTCGTTCTGATATTCAACCAGAAAATCCCTGCGCCGCGCGATCATTCTGTCGAGCGCTTCAGCGACCGGCGAATTGCCGTTCGCCTGCAGTTGCTCTATTGCCTGCGGATTGGTCGCCGCAATTCGGCCCCAGGTAAACGCCCGTTTGTTGGCCTCGATGGTAACGCCGTTCAATTCGATTGCGCGCTGCAACGCCTCCAGCGATAACGGAATAAGGCCCAGTTGCCATGCACAGCCGAGCAACAACACGTTGGCATAAATGGTATCGCCCATCAGCATCGCGGATAGTGCATTCGCGTCGATTGTGCTCAGATTGTTTTCGCCGACGGCCGTTCCGATTGCGGCGATACGGTCACCGGCACGAAGACTCGCGTCGCGGTGTCGAACGAAGTCGCCGGTCAACATTTCCGCAGTATTCACCACCGCGCGCGTGTGGCTGCGCCGGTAGGTGATGGATGCCTTGGGCGAAGAGCTTACGACAAGGTCGCAGCCGATAAGCGCGTCCGCACGAGCGGGCTCGATACGCACCTGGTTGATGTCGCCGGGTTCGCGCGCAACGCGGAGGTAGCTGAGTACCGGACCGAATTTCTGCGCAAAGCCCATGAAATCGAGTTCAGATGCCCCTTTGCCTTCAAGGTGCGCGGCCATCGTGATCAGGGCCCCGACCGTTATTACACCGGTGCCACCGACGCCGGTCACCAGCAGGTCATAACAAGTGTCGATGTCAGGAATGGTGGGGGCAGGAAGTGCCGCCGATAATGTCTCGTAGTCGCTGCTCCCCACGATACTTGATCGTTGTCGCGCGACGTTGCCCTCTACGGTCACGAAGCTCGGGCAGAAACCGTTGAGGCAGGAGTAATCCTTGTTGCAGCTATTCTGGTCGATCTGTCGTTTGCGGCCGAACGGCGTTTCTTTCGGCACGACGGAGAGGCAGTTCGATTCAACTGAGCAGTCGCCGCAGCCTTCGCAAACGAGGTCGTTGATGACGACGAACTTCTTTGGGTCATCCATCTTGCCGCGCTTGCGCCGTCGCCGTTTTTCCGTCGCACAGGTTTGTGCATAGATCAACGCAGTCACACCCGGGATTTCCCGCAGTTCGCGCTGCACCGCATCCATGTCCCTGCGATGCGAGATCGTGATTCCCGATGGGAAGTCGCTAGCGTCGAACAGCTCGGGTTCGTCGGAGATCAGCGCGATGCGCTGCACGCCTTCCGAGCGCACGGAGTGCGCGATGGACTGAACCGAAATCGGCCCGTCGACCGGTTGGCCACCGGTCATCGCCACCGCGTCGTTGTAGAGGATCTTGTAAGTAATGTTGGTGGCCGCTGCGACGGCCTGGCGAATCGCCAGGGAACCGGAGTGGTAGAACGTGCCGTCCCCCAGGTTCTGAAAAACATGCTGGCCGCCGTTGAACATCGAGCGCGGAATCCAGTTGACGCCTTCGCCGCCCATCTGGATCAAGCCGTCCGTGTCGCGGTCCATCCAGCTGGCCATGAAGTGGCAGCCTATGCCGGCCAGGGCTCGAGAGCCTTCCGGAACCTTGGTCGAGGTGTTGTGCGGGCAGCCGGAACAGAAATACGGCATGCGTTTCGCGCCGCCAATCTCGAGCATCGGCCCACGCTGGCGCTCTATCTTTGCGGCGCGTTCCGTAAAGCGGTGCCCGCCGAAGACACGATCCAGTCGACTGGCGACGATCGGTGCGAGTTGCACGGGCGACAGCTCTCCGACCCACGGCACAAGTGGCTCGCCGTTCTCGTCCGACTTACCCACCATACGTTCCGGCTTGCGTCCCGGGTAGTCGTAAAAATGCTCTTTGAACTGGCTCTCGATTATGCCGCGCTTTTCTTCGATAACGAGCACTTCGTGTTTGTGCTGCACGAAGTCGAGCGCGCCGTGAGGCTCCAGGGGCCACACCATGCCGACTTTGTAGACATCGATCCCGATGCGTCGTGCTTCCCCGCTGTCGATGCCCAGCAGTCGCAACGCCTCCATAAGATCGAGGTGCCCCTTGCCTGTGGTGACGATGCCGAAGCGTGCGTCCGGCACATCGAATATCTTGCGATCGATTGGATTCGCAGCCGCAAATGCCAGCGTTGCATCCTTCTTCGCCTCGAGTCGTTCCTCGATCTGGGGGCCCGGAAAATCCGGCCAGCGATAATGCAGGCCGGTCGAGGGCGGCGTGAAGTCGGGCGGCGTCCGAAACTGCGGATACGGAGGGAGTTCGAAAGACATTGCGGACTCGACCGTTTCCGAAATCGCCTTGAATCCAACCCACATGCCGGAAAAGCGCGACAGTGCGATGCCGTACAAACCGAACTCCAGGTACTCCGCCACGTTGGCCGGGTTGAGGTTCGGCATCATGAACGTCAGGAAGGCGACGTCGGACTGATGCGGCATGGATGACGAAATACAGCCGTGGTCGTCGCCGGCGATGACGAGGACCCCGCCGTGCGGCGAACTTCCGTACGCATTGCCGTGCTTCAGCGCATCACCGGCGCGATCGACACCCGGACCTTTGCCGTACCAGATTCCGAATACGCCATCGACGCTGCGATCGGCATCGGTTTCCACTTGTTGCGAGCCGAGTATCGCGGTCGCGGCAAGATCTTCATTGACCGCTGGCAGAAACTCGATCGCATTTTCCTGCAATACCCGCTTCGCACGCCACAGTTCCTGGTCGACCATGCCCAAGGGTGAGCCGCGGTAGCCACTGACGAATCCGGCGGTGTTCAGCCCCGCGGCTTTGTCGGCCGTTCTTTGCATCAGCGCGATACGAACGAGGGCCTGGGTGCCGCTTAGTAATACGCGGCCGGATTCGCGGCGGTAGCGATCGGCGAGTTCGTAGTTATCGAGTGGGTAGTGCGGGTCGTTCTCGGCGGGTACTGACATGGGCGTGTATGAAGCAACGAAGCAGGAGCGGACAGTGTCGCAGATTTGGGCCGCGAGGCGATGCCGATCGTCCCGTAATAAGGCAATTAATCGGCATAATCTACCGAAAATATATAAAAAATGGCATAGTATTCGGAAATCTTATTTCTAGGTGAATAATCATGCTGGAACGCAAGGACCGGTTGATCCTGGACGAACTGCAGCGGGACAGCCGCCTGACCATGCAGGAACTCGGTGAGCGGGTGGGCATGTCGAGCTCGGCCTGCTGGCGCCGGGTAAAAAGCCTCGAAGAGGCCGGCATCATCGATCGCTACGCTGTTATCGCAAATGCGCGCAGGGCGGGTTTCGGATTATCGTCGGTCGTGCACGTGTCACTGGCGCGCCACGAACAGGAAAACGTCGAGCGGTTCATTCGCGAGGTTCTGCGCCACCCCGAAATCCTCGAGTGTTTCGCGACCAGTGGCGAGGCTGACTTTCACCTGCGTGTGGTTGTCGAAGATATCGACGCTTACAACACGTTTCTCGACGACTTCATTTTCAAACTGCCTGGCGTCTCGCAGGTTCGCTCGAACATTGTCCTGAAAGAAATCAAAGCCGACACGGCACTGCCGTTTCGCCTGTAACGAACAGGGAAAACCAGGGTCGGGGAAAACCGGGGTCGGGAAAACCGGGGTCGAACCGCAGT
>JABDNG010000051.1 GCA_013001045.1 Woeseiaceae bacterium
CCTGCATCATGATCTGGTTGAGCCGCTCCGCGCCTTCGGCAACCTTACGGCCGGGCTCGCCGACCATCAGCATGCACACCGCGAAAAGGATCGTGAAAAAGATGATCTGCAGCATGTTGCCCTGGGCATAGGCCGCAACCGGATTGCCCGGAATGAGGTCGATAATCACTTGAGTCAGCGGTGGCGCGACCGGCGCAGTGAACTCACCCTGGTCGCCGGTTAGCTCGAACCCCTCGCCCGGACCGACGATGCCGGCAACTGTGATCGCCAGCGTTATCGCAAGCGCCGTCGTCAGAATAAACAACCCGAACGCCTTGACGCCGACCCGGCCCAGCTTGTTGATGTCGCCTATGCCGTAAACACCGCAGATCAGTGAAAATGTCACCAGCGGTACCACAAGCATCTTGAGTCCCGTGATGAACATCGCGCCGACCACGTGAAACAGGCCGTTGACGAAATAGTTTTGGATGATCGCGACGTCTGCCGCAAACGCGTTGATCAAGCTGCCCAGCAACAAGCCCGCGGCCATCCAGATCAGTATTTTGGTGGTCATCGTCATAACGGGCTCCACTTGGGCGCGTCTGCGCCGACTCGATTCAAGCATGATCCATGAGCGTCTGCATAAACACAAACGCGCCCTGGGCGGTATTGGGGTGGGGACATTCCTGATTTAACGTATTAATACGTTAAATCAGGAATGTCCCAATTAGTCCTCGTCGAAGACCATGCCCATGATGTTCGAGCCCGCGTCGACGAACGTGGTCTCTCCGGTGATGCCGCTGGCGAGATCCGAACACAGGAACGCCGCCGTGTTGCCGATCTCTTCGATCGTGACCGTACGCCGCAGCGGTGATGCCTTCTCCGCGTAACTCAACATCTTGCGGAATCCGCCGATGCCGGCGGCCGCCAGCGTCTTCACGGCGCCGGCCGATATCGCGTTGACGCGTATGCCTTGAGGACCCAGGTCGGCGGCGAGGAAGCGCACGCAGGACTCCAGGCTGGCTTTCGCGAGCCCCATGACGTTGTAGTTGGGCACGACCTGGGTGGCCGCATTGTAGGTCAACGTCAGAATCGCCCCGTTGCGCCCCTGCATCATCGGTAGCCCGGCCTTGGCGAGTGCTGCGAGGCTGTACGCCGAGATGTCGTGCGAAATCTGGAAGCCTTCGCGCGTGATGGACTCGACGAAGCCGCCCGCCAGCTGCTCGCGCGGCGCAAACCCGACGGAATGCACGATGATGTCGAGACCGTCCCACTCCTTGCTCAGGTTGGCAAATACGGCATCGATTTCTTCATCGGAGCTGACGTCACAGGGATAACAGAGGTCGGAATTCTGGCCCAGGCTTTCGGACAGCTTGGTGACGCGACTCTTCAGTTTCTCGTTCTGGTACGTGAACGCGATTTCGCAGCCTTCGCGAGCGAACGCCTCGGCGATGCCGGATGCGATGGAACGATTGCTCGCTACGCCAACGATCAGTGCGCGTTTGCCGGCCATGAAGCCCATGGTATTCCCCGTTAGTTCTTGTTTGGCGGGTATTCTAGCTCGACTGTGCCGTTACATCGACAAACATCGTGAGCTTTTGCCCCGGCCGCAGGATCTTGTTCTTGTCGATCTTGTTCCAGCGTGCCAGATCCGAGATTGTGACACGGAAGCGGCTGGCGATGAGGTACAGCGAGTCGCCGTTGCGCACCGTGTAACGCACTTTTCGTGTCGTGTTGCCCAGTGCCTGCGTTGGCGAGGTCCGCGGCGCAGCGACAGCGGCATGCGTCCATACAACCAGTCGGCGGCCGACCGACAGCGTGTCACCGGGTGCCATACCGTTCCAGGCCGCAAGCTGCCTCGTCGTTACCTTGTAACGCTGACTGATGGTCCAGAAGCTTTCGCCGCTCTTGACGACATGTTCGATCTTGTCGCCCGCTCGTTGCTTGTTCTGTGTCCTGGCCAGGCGCGCATCGGCGCTCTTGCTGTAGGCGCTCAGCGGCTTGGTCGCGACCGGGATCATCAAATGATGACCGGCCCGAATCGTATTGCCTTTGAGATTATTCGCCGCGCGAATGGTCGAGACGGTCGTGTTGTATCGCTCCGCAATCTGCGAAATGGCTTCGCCGGTCTTCACCTTGTGGCGTTTCCAGCGCACGCGGTCGGCAGCAGGCACCTCGGCGAGCGCCGCGACAAACTGGTCGGCGACGTCAACAGGCATGACGAGCCTGTGAGGCCCGGCAGGATCGGTCGACCAGCGGTTGTAGCCCGGGTTGTACTGGTAGACGGTATCGACATCGACGCCTGCAAGTTCGGCGGCGAGCGCAAGGTCCAGCTGGCTGCCTATTTCTTCAACGCGAAACTGCTGCACGTCGGCCACTTCCGGCAGCGTCAGGTTGTACTTCGCCGGGTCCGTGACAATCTCGACGAGCGCCAGCAGCTTCGGCACATACATGCTCGTTTCTCTGGGCAGCTTCAGGTACCAGAAGTCGATCGGCTTGTTCGCCTTGCGGTTGCGGCGTATGGCGCGCAGCACATTGCCTTCGCCGGAGTTATACGAGGCAATGGCGTTAAGCCAGTCGCCGTCGGTCAGGCCATGAAGATGTTGCAGGTAGTCGAGCGCCGCGCGGGTTGAATCGACGACGTCGCGACGCCCGTCGTACCACCAGTTCTGCTTGATGCCGAAACGCTTCGCCGTGCCCGGGATCATTTGCCACAGGCCCGCGGCACGTCCGTGCGAGTAGGCGAACGGGTCGTAGGCGCTTTCGACGATCGGCAGCAGCGCAAGCTCCAGCGGCATGTTGCGGCGCTCGAGTTCCGCGGCGATGTAGGGCAGGTAGCGCTGCGCCCGTGTGAAGACGCGTTCGAGGTAGTCGGGATGGCTCGTGAACCATTTTAGCTCGGCGGCGGTACGCGCGTTGTCATCGTACGTCAGCTCAAAGCCGACCCGCAGCTTCGCGAGAACATCCTGGGGTGCGGCGGCCGGCGGTTCCGCGGCCGGCGCCGCCAGGGTATCGAGAAATGTGGGGTTGGCGACGGCTGGATGGCCCGCCAGCAGGAGCGTCAGGCACAAAAAGGTGACGCCCGTGGCAACCAGGGCTGCAAATCTCTGCGATAATTGCGGAATCGATGATTGGCTGACGTCAGGCATCGAGCTATCGTACTGAGGGACACAGCTTGTGCAAGGGGATCGTTCACACAAAGAGCAAGAATGGCTGCAAAGCGCGCTGGGCGAGGCCCTGTTGCAGCAGGAGTCCCGGGTGGTCGAGGAGGCGCTGGACGGTATTTTCGGCGAACAATGCCTGCAACTCGGCCAGTGGGGCGACAATCGCACTTTTTTGCGCTTCACGCGCACGCAGCGTTGCTTGTCGATCGCTGAGACGGCCGAGGGCGAGCCTTCGGCGGTGGCGGAGCTGCACCGGCTGCCCGTCGAAAACGACTCCGTGGACGCCGTTCTGCTGCCGCACACGCTCGACTACAGTGACCGTCCGCACGCCATCCTGCGCGAAGTCGACCGGGTTCTGCGCTCAAATGGCCACGTGGTGATCCTGGGCTTCAAACCCGGCGGGCTGTGGGGCCTGCGCCGGCTCGTACCGGGAGCGGGTTTGCCGCCGGGTGCCGACCATCTGATCCCGGAGCGGCGCTTGCGCGACTGGCTGCAGTTGCTCGACATGCGCATTCAGGGCGCATCCCGCTATTTCTTCCGCTGGCCGCTGCCCGGTAACAAGGCGCGCGGTTCGCTCAAATGGGAGCGCTGGGGACAGGCGTGGTGGCCGGAACTGGCGGCATGCTATATGCTCACGGCGCAAAAGCGGGTCAGCACGTTGACGCCGGTGCGACCGCTCTGGCGGCGCAATACGCAGGTCGTTACCGGGCTGGCCGAACCATCCACCAGGGTCTCCCGAATCCGCTTTGACCAGAACCACTAAGATTGTTGAGGTATACACCGACGGCGCGTGCAGGGGAAATCCCGGCCCGGGCGGTTGGGGTGCGTTGTTGATTGCAGGTCGTCGCCGCAAAACGATGCACGGCGGCGACCCTGAAACCACCAACAACCGCATGGAACTGACCGCGGCGATTGAGGCGTTGAACGCGCTCAAGGGAGGGCGCAGCGTCGTCTTGCACACGGATTCCAAGTACGTCATGGATGGCATCAAGGAATGGATGCCGAACTGGAAGAAACGCGGCTGGAAGACGGCCGCAAGAAAGCCGGTCAAGAACAAGGATCTGTGGCAGGCACTCGATGAGGCCGTCGGCCGGCATGACATCGAGTGGGTGTGGGTCAGAGGCCACGACGGTAACCCCGGTAATGAGGAGGCCGACGCCCTGGCAAATCGGGGCGTCGACGAACTTTAGGAGCGCGCCCAGCGGGCGACAGGACATATGCGACAAGTCGTACTCGACACAGAAACAACCGGCCTTTCGGTCGGACACGGCCATCGAATCATCGAAATCGGCTGCCTGGAACTCGTGGACCGGCGCCTGACCGGGCGCGAGTTTCATCGTTTTCTGAATCCCGACCGTGACATCGACGAAGGCGCCGAGGCCGTGCATGGCATCAGTCGTGCGGACCTCGAGAACGAGCCACGCTTTCCGGAGATCGTGGATGATCTCCTCGAGTTTCTGAAAGGTGCGGAACTTGTAATTCATAACGCGACGTTCGACATCGGCTTCATCGAGCACGAGTTGAGGCTCATGAAGCATCCGCAACCCAAAATGCAGAAGCACGCCACGGTGCTCGACACGCTGACCCTGGCCCGAAAGATCCATCCAGGGCAACGCAATACCCTGGACGCGCTCTGCAAGCGTTACGCGGTCGATGCCACGAAACGTGATGTCCACGGCGCGCTGATTGACTCCGAGCTTCTGGCGAACGTGTACCTCGCAATGACGGGCGGGCAGACCGCACTCCTCCTGGACGAGGACTCGTCTCGACGTGAGACGGGAGCGGCCGGTGGCGACAAATCGCGCACAGGGCGTGCTCTCAGAGACAGCGTGGCCTCAGACCTCGAGCTCGTCGTCATCAAAGCCAGCCAAGAAGAAGAAGCGGCCCACGAGGCGCTGCTCAAGAAAATTCGCAAATCCGGTGCGTGCGTCTGGGATTTTGACTAGAATCGGTCGTTCGCTTCCGAGCGACCACCAATAAATTAAGGATAATTCGTCCATGGTCCAAACGATGGCAGGCGCCTTGCACTCGAACTTTCTCGGCAACTCGCCGAACTGGTACAAACTGACGATCATCGGATTCCTGGTTATGAACCCGATCATCGTGATCTTCGACCCGTTCATTGCGGGCTGGGTGCTGGTTCTCGAGTTCATTTTTACGCTGGCGATGGCGCTGAAGTGCTATCCGCTGCAGCCTGGCGGGCTGCTAGCTGTTGAAGCCGTGGTCCTGGGCCTCGCGTCCCCCGAAATGGTGTTCCACGAGGCCGAAGTGAATTTCCCCGTTATCATGCTGCTGATGTTCATGGTTGCGGGCATTTATTTCCTGCGCGAAATGCTGCTGCTCACGTTTACCAAGATCCTGCTCGGCGTGCGTTCGAAAGTCCTCCTTTCAATGATGTTTTCGTTTACCGCCGCGTTCCTGTCGGCATTTCTCGATGCACTGACCGTGACAGCCGTGATCATCACGGTGGCTGTCGGTTTCTTCGGCGTTTATCACAAGGTCGCGTCGGGCAAGAAGTTCGACCTCGATCACGACCCGACAACCGATGATCAGGTTGTCGAATTGCATCGCAGCGACCTCGAAAATTTCCGTTCGTTTTTGCGAAGCCTGATGATGCACGGCGCGGTCGGCACGGCGCTGGGTGGCGTAACGACGCTCGTGGGTGAGCCGCAAAACCTGTTGATCGCGGAAATCATGGATTGGGAATTCGTCGAGTTCTTCATGAAGATGGCGCACATTTCGATGCCGGTGCTGGTGGTGGGGCTCATCACCTGCGCGCTGCTTGAAGTAACCGGTACGTTCGGTTACGGGGCGCAGCTGTCGCCGAAAGTTCGCGAGGTGCTGGAAGAGTACGACCGCGCGATGGCCGACAAGCGTACGACCCGTGAAAACATGGTGATTGCGGTGCAGGGTGTTGTTGCCCTCGCCCTGATTCTTGCGCTGGGTTTTCACCTTGCAGAACCCGGCGTGGTCGGCCTGCTGGTTATCGTGTTGGCGACGGCTTTCAACGGCATCACGGAAGAGCATCGCATCGGCCATGCGTTTGAAGAGGCGCTGCCGTTCACGGCGCTGCTGGTGGTATTTTTCGCAATCGTTGCCGTGATTCACAACCAGGCCCTGTTTTCGCCCGTCATCGACTGGGTCATGACGTACGAAGGCAAGACACAGGAAGCGTTGTTTTTTAGCGCGAACGGCTTGCTCTCGATGATCAGTGACAACGTTTTCGTGGCCACGGTGTATATCGGAGAAGTCAACCAGATGTTCTTAGCCGGTGAAATAACGCGCGAGCAGTTCGATGCGCTGGCCGTGGCAATTAACACGGGCACCAACATCCCGAGTGTGGCGACGCCGAACGGCCAGGCCGCGTTCCTGTTCCTGCTCACTTCGGCGCTGGCGCCGCTGATCCGCTTGTCCTACGGCAAGATGGTGATCATGGCGTTCCCGTATATGATCACGATGAGCATCACGGGCCTGCTGGCACTGTGGTATCTCGGGTAGGCGGCGAGTGCGCAATGGAGTGGTGACTTGCCGCACAGACTTCATTGGCCGGATGTGCTACTTAAGGCCCTGATTTCTAACGAGACACCGTATGTCCTTTGACATCAATAAGCTCCGCATCGGCATCGTCGGCCTGGGCTACGTCGGTTTGCCGCTTGCGGTCGAGTTTGGCAAGCAATACCCGACTGTCGGCTTCGACATCAATGCGGCCCGCATCGCAGAGCTCGAAGCGGGTGAGGATTCGACCCTGGAATGTTCCCGCGAAGAACTGGCTGAGGCGAAGCACCTCACCTACGCATCCAGCACCGACGCGATTGCCGACTGCAATTTCTACGTCGTGACGGTTCCGACACCGATCGGGGACAGCAATCGACCGCTCCTGACGCCGCTGCGTGCTGCCAGTAACGCGCTCAGTGGTGTCTTGAAAAAAGGTGACATTGTCGTGTACGAATCCACGGTGTACCCGGGCGCGACCGAAGAATTCTGTGTGCCGCTGCTGGAGAAAGACTCAGGCCTGAAAATGAACGAGGATTTCTTTGTCGGATACAGCCCGGAACGCATTAATCCGGGCGACAAGGAACATCGATTGCCCTCGATTCTGAAAGTCACGTCCGGCTCGACACCTGAAGCAGCCGAATTCATTGATGAAGTGTACAAATCGATTATTACAGCCGGTACACACAAGACGTCGAGCATCAAGGTCGCGGAGGCCGCGAAGGTTATCGAAAACACGCAACGCGATGTAAACATTGCGCTGGTCAATGAGCTTGCGATGATTTTCGAGCGTGTCGGTATCGATACCGAAGAAGTACTCGAAGCGGCGGGCACCAAATGGAATTTTTTGCCGTTTCGGCCCGGACTGGTTGGTGGGCATTGCATCGGCATCGATCCGTACTACCTGACCTATAAAGCACAACAACTGGGTTACCACCCACAGATGATTCTCGCCGGCCGTCGCATCAACGACAACATGTCGCTTTACGTGGCCTCACAACTCGTGAAGCAGATGCTCGGGAAGGGCATGCAGCCGCTGCAATCTCGGGTCCTGATTCTCGGCCTTGCCTTCAAGGAAAATTGTCCCGACGTGAGAAACACGAAAGTCATCGACATAATGAGCGAACTAGCTTCCTACGGCACGAAAATCGATGTGCACGACCCCTGGGTGAACGCTACAGAAGCAAAACAGGAATACGGCATCGACCTCGTCGCCGAACCGGAGAAAGGTGCGTATGACGGGGTGATTATTGCGGTCGCGCACGATGAGTTTCGTGCCATGGGTGCCGAGGGCATTCGCAGCTTCGGCAAGAAGGATTCGGTGCTCTACGACATAAAATATGTTTTGTCGCCCGACGAAGTCGATGATCGTCTGTAGGTTTCGAGAGAGCAGGTAATGAAGATATTGGTAACAGGCGCGGCTGGTTTCATAGGCTTCACCACGGCGAAACAACTCCTCGAACGGGGCGACACCGTTGTCGGTCTCGATAACTTCAATGACTATTACGATGTGTCGTTGAAGGAGGCGCGCGCGGCAATACTCGACAAATTCGAGACGTTTTCAATGAAGCGCATTGACCTGGCCGATCGCGAGGCGATGGAATCGCTGTTCGTCAAAGAGAAGTTCGACAAAGTCGTACACCTGGCAGCGCAGGCGGGCGTGCGCTATTCCCTCGAAAACCCGCACGCCTACATCGAGAGCAACATAGTGGGTACGCTGCACATTCTCGAGGGATGCCGGCACAATGGCGTCGAACACCTCGTCTATGCGTCATCCAGTTCCGTCTACGGTGCGAATACGTCCATGCCGTTTTCGATACATCAGAACGTCGATCATCCGCTGGCGCTGTACGGCGCCACCAAGAAAGCCAATGAACTCATGGCGCACACGTATTCCAACCTTTACAACCTGCCAACGACGGGTTTGCGATTCTTCACGGTGTACGGACCGTTCGGGCGTCCCGATATGGCTTTATTCATGTTTACCAGGAACATTCTCGAGGGCAAGCCCATCGACGTGTTCAACTACGGCGAGCACAAGCGTGATTTCACCTACATCGATGACATCGTCGAAGGTGTTATTCGTACGATGGACAACACGGCGACGCCGAACGAAAACTGGGACCCGGCGAAACCGGACCCGGGAACGAGCAGGGCGCCCTATCGCATTTACAACATTGGTAACCAGCAGCCTGTTGAGTTGATGGACTACATTGGCGCAATCGAAGATTGTCTTGGCAAGAAAGCCGAAAAGAACCTGTTGCCGCTGCAGCCAGGCGATGTCCCGGATACCTGGGCCGATACTGAAGACCTGGCGACCGATGTCGGCTACCAGCCCAGCACCCCCATCGAAGTCGGTGTGAAGAACTTTGTAGAGTGGT
>JABDNG010000062.1 GCA_013001045.1 Woeseiaceae bacterium
TTGGTTCTTTATTGTGCGATAGACTGCGCCAATGACGCGTTCGATACAAAAATTCCTCGTGTTTTTTGTTGTTGCGACAAACTTTTTGCCGTTGCCTGACGCGAGGGCGGCAGATTTTTCTGAAGCCCTCGAGTTGCTGCAGCGACAAGATTACGCGCGCGCCGAACCGATGCTCCGCGACATGCTCGCGCGGGAACACGATGCCGAAGCGGATTACCTGCTCGGATTCCTGTTGATAGAGACCTACCGCTTCGAGGAAGCCGAGCAGCATCTTTTGCGCGCAGTTACGGCTCGCCCTCAGGAGGATCACTGGCTCATGGTTTTGGCCAAAAGTCAGCTGGAACAGGGCAAAAATGTCAATGCCGGCAAGACGTTACAGCAGGCAATCGAGCTTGATCCACAACCCGGTTACTACCACGCGCACGCGATGACGGCCCTGAATTCGGGCAACTTCGACGCGGCCGAGGCCAGCCTGCGCGCCTGCATCGACAAAAATTCTGAGCACATCGACGCGCTGTACCGCCTCGGTGGTTTGTTGATTGACCAGGGGCGTAGCAAAGACGGCATCGTGTTTCTCGAACGCGCGCGGACATTGAATCCGGATAACGTGGATACGCTGTACCGGCTTGGCGCTGCGTATCGTCATGCCGGCCGGCTGAATGAAGCCGAGAAAATTCTGTACGCGGTCGTTGCGCGAGTGCCGGGCCACGTTGGCGCTTTACATAATCTGTCGCGGGTGTTGATGCAGTCCGAAAAACACGCGGCGGCGGCAGAAGTGCTCGAGAAATTTCGTGCGATGAGCAAGCTGCGCGACGAAATCGATTTCAATGCGCAGGCCGTGCGCAAGAACCCGGACAATATCGACGGCCGATTGCACCTGGCAACGCTGTACCTGCGCGCGGGTCGTACGCAGGACGCGCTTAGCGCGTTGCTCGCCGCGCGCGTGCTTGCTCCGCGCGATGCGCGCATCTATCGAACGCTCGCGACGGCTTATCGTGGCCTCGGCGACGAGAACAATGCACAGCGTGCCGAGCGTTTCGCGGCCATGATTGGAGGGTAGCGTCGTCGAACTCAGAACAAGACTCTTAATTGCCTGCGTTATTGCGCTGTTCGGTGTCGCGGCCTGTTCGGGCTCGAAGGACAACGACCAATCGGCCACACCCGACAACGCAAAGGCTGACAGAAACGTCTATTTTCACGACATGGCATCGGCGGCCGGGGTCGACTTCGTTCACGTCAATGGCGCCAGCCCGAGAAAATACCTGCCTGAGATCATGGGCGCGGGCGGCAGCGTGCTCGACTACGACGCTGATGGCTGGATGGACCTGTACCTGGTGCAGTCGGGGCAGCTGCCCGGGTCCGATGTCGACGTTTCCGCAGGCGGCAACCGCCTGTTTCGCAACCGCGGCGACGGCTCGTTCGAGGACGTTACGCAGGCCGCAAGGGTCGGCGACACGGGCTACGGCATGGGTGCAGTGGCTGCCGACTACGACAATGACGGCGATACCGACATATATGTTGTGAACTTCGGCCGCGACGTGCTCTACCGCAACAACGGCGACGGCACGTTTGCGGATGTCGGCGAGGCAAATGGCATCGACGGCGAGCGCTGGGGTTCCAGTGCAGCATTCTTCGATGCCGACGCCGATGGTCACCTCGACCTTTACGTCGTGAATTACCTCGAATTTGCTGTCGCTGATCACATCGACTGCGGCTCGCCGAGCGAGGGCATCTACTCGTACTGCCATCCGGACGTCTATGACATGCAGGCAGACGTCTTCTACCGCGGCGACGGCGACGGCGGCTTCATCAACGCGACCGAGGCAGCTGGCTTGCTCGATACGTCGGGCGATGGCAAGGGCCTCGGCGTCGTTGCCGCCGATCTCGACAACGATGGCGACACGGATATCTACGTAGCCAACGACTCAACGCCGAACTTTCTCTACCGCAATCTTGGCCACGGAAAATTCGAGGAGGTCGGCCTGTTCACGGGCACCAGCCACAACGACGACGGCATGACCGAGGCTGGCATGGGAACCGATGCCGGCGACGTCAACGATGACGGCTGGCTCGACCTCATCGTCACGAACCTGAGCGCCGAAACCAATGCGCTGTATCTCGGCGGCAAGGACTTCTTCGACTACGGCACCCGCGCCGCCGGCCTGTACGAAGGATCGCTCATGCAAGTCGGCTTCGGCGTGGATTTCCTGGACGTCGACAATGACGCCGACTTGGATATGTTCGTCACGAACGGGCACGTCATCGACAATATCGAACTGACCGACGACTCGCAGTCGTTCCAGCAGCCCTCACAGCTGTTCCTCAACGACGGCGCGGGCCGATTCAGCCTAGTCGACGCGGGCCTTGCCGGCGACGTTGCCAGGCCCGGTGTCGGCCGGGGCACGATGACTTTCGACTACGACAATGACGGGCGCCTGGACGTGGTGGTCACGAGAAACAACGAGCCGGTCAACCTGTACCACAATGAATGGCAGAATGCGGCCAACTGGATCGGCTTCGATTTGCAGGCCACAGACGGTAACCCGGATGCTATCGGCACGAAGGTGACGGTTGACGTGGACGGACGCCGTATCGTCGAAGAGAAAAAGGCGGGTTCGAGTTATCAGACCAGCGGCGACCCGCGCCTGCACTTCGGTTTGGGTGATGCCGAAACTGCGACGCGCGTCACCGTGCGCTGGCCCGGCGGCGGCGAAGACATATTCGAAGACCTCGCCGGCGGGCGTTATTACCGTCTCGTCGAAGGCGCTACTGCTCCGCTGCCTCTACCGGAATTTTGACGGCAGCGGTTTGCAGCTGTCGCCATGGCTTCTCCTGGCGGTAGGCTTTCAGGCGCATGGCGAACGGCTGCGCCCCGGCACGCCCCAGTGCCACGAGGGGTTCCAGAAGCTTGACGGCATTGTCGAAGTCGCCGGTTTCGGCGAGCGCGGCGGCCATGATATCGATCATTTGTGGCTGGTTCGGGAACGCGCCATAAACACGCTGCGCCAGTTGCATCGCTTCGGCGCCGTTGCGCAGTTCGTCGTCGGGCGCTGTCGCGAGTTCCCAGGCCAGTGCGGCAACCAGGCGTGAACTGTTCGGTGCGATCTCGAGGCCGCGGCGCAGGTACGTGATCGCCTCGGCATGCTCGCCCTGTCCCGACTGCGTCATCGCAATATTATAGATCGCCGAGAGCTCGTTCGGATTGATCTCGAGCACCTTGCGCCACTGCTCGATCGCGGCCTCGGTATCGCCGGCCCTCAGGCGCTGGGTCGCCAGCGCATTTCCAGCAAACAGCAATCCCGGGTTCAGCTCCAGCGCCTTCTCGAAGTAATCGATCGCCTGTGCAGGCTCCTGTCGTTGTTCAGCAATGAGGCCGAGATTGCCGAGCGCAGGCGCGAATCCCGGGTCGATCTCCAGCGCCTTTTCCAGATTTTGTTCCGCTTCGTCGAAGCGCCCGAGCTGCAGGTATGTGAAACCGATATTGTTCAGCAAGTCGACATCCGACGAATCGATCCGCAAACCCTCGAGATATGCCGCCAGCGCTTCGTCGGCCCGGCCCTGGCCCGCAAGCGCACCACCGAGATTCGCATAATACCGCGCACTTCCGGGATTGGCCTCGAGCGCTGCCCGAAACGCTTTTTCGGCCTCCACGAATTCGCCGCGCTTCGCAAGGCCCACTCCTCTTAGCGAAATAGCCTGTGCGCTCACAGCCAGCGACTCCATCGCCTGCACGAGCGGGTCGGGCGCTCGCGTCGTATCCGGCCAGGCTTTGGCCAGCAGAGATTCTTGCCGCGCCGCATCTTCATTGCCCTGCCGCTGGTAAGCCTGGGCCAGCAGGCCATAGATCTCGCCATGCCGTGGCGATAACTTTTTCGCACGCTTTAGCAACGTTACCGCTTTTTCCGTGTCGCCCGGGACCAGCGCCACCTGGGCAAGCCCATAGAGCGCGTGTGACGATTCAGGATCTGCGTTGAGCGCCCGATTGAAGGCCAGGCCTGCCTCGACGTGTTTGCCGAGACGAATCAAATTGTCGCCGAAGTTGATATGGATCGCCGCACCCGTCGGCTTCAGCACGGTGGCCTGGCGAAACAGTGGCAGCGATGCGGCGGGATCCGACTTCGCGGTTGCCAGCGCCGCGAGATAAGGCCAGCGCCAGTCGTCCGGCGCCAGTTGCATCGCTTTGTCGTAAGCGTCGATCGCCTGGGTAAACAGGTCGTGCGCATGAAAAACCTGGGCGAGACGCGCCCAGGCCTTCGCGTTCTCCGGCACGGACTCAACGGCGGCGCTGTACTCGCTAATGCGCTCGGCAACCCGCGGCTCCATCGTCGACAGGTCAACTTGCGGAATCTCGGGACCACGCGTCTCCAGCGCGTAGTAAGTTATTGCGGCGAGCGCTATCGCGGCGGCCGCTACAGTAAGCCAGATGGCACTCTTGTTGTTGGCTGCTTTCATCGAACCGGTGCTCCTGAGCCACGCTGCAAAGTGATGCCCTGGTTGGCTGCAACGCCCGGGAATGATTCGCCAAGGCCATCAGGCCAGGTGATACGAATCTCGTCGGCCTCGCCTGCTGCACCTAACCCGACGTGCGTTATTGCTTCAGACGAAGTCAGGTAACTGTAACAGCCCGTCACAGGACGAATCATCCGCGAACCGCCCGCGATGACCTCGACGGTTGCGCCGATCGCGTCTCGATTGAACCTCGGGTCGATAGCGCGGACCTTGAGCCAATCGCCCTTGTCGGGCAGATCGTTGCGAAACAGTCGGGCTGGACCATGACCGTTGGTCACGACCATGTCCAGGTCGCCATCACCATCAATATCGCCCGTTACCAGTCCGCGACTGACATGGGATTTCTTGCAGAAATCCCCCGCCTCGGCGCAAGCATTTTGCAGGCCGCCGTCGCCATCGTTTATGTAGAAGAGATTCGGCTCGCCGTAGGCGTCGTCGAGACCGCCGGAATCGCCGGTGTCATTACGAGTAACCCGGCCATTGGCAACGGCAAGGTCGAGGTCGCCATCGTTGTCAGCGTCGAGAAAAGACGTGCCGAATCCCGTGTACGGCATGCTTTCAGCACCACTGCCCGTCAGCCCGGTGCTGTCCTGCATGCCGCCGGGTGCGCCTGTGTAGAGCGTGTTCGTTTCACGAACCAGGTGTGTGACGTAGAGGTCCAGCCGCGCATCGGCGTTGAGATCACCGAGTGCCACGCCCATGCTGGCTTCGGGCTTACCGAAACTGTTGTAGGCGACCCCCATCATCAGGGCCTGGTCTTCGAACTGACTCTCGCCGCGGTTAATCCAGAGGTTGTTTGCCTCGCCATCGTTTGCAACGAAAATGTCGGGTCGGCCATCGGCATTAAAGTCCGCACTTACGACGCCGAGACCCTTACCCGCTGCACCTGCAATTCCGCTTTGCTCGCTGGCATCGCTGAATTCGCCAGCACCGTCGTTGTGCCAGAGTTTGTCCGGCACACCGCGGTAAGTCATCGGCCCACAGTACTCTTTTCTGCCCGCGCTGTCGGTGCACGACTTGGCGGGGCGGTCGTGGACATAGCCGGCGACATAAAGATCGAGCCGACCGTCCAGGTCGTAGTCGAGGAAACAGGCCGAGGTGGACCACTCGTCCCCGTGTATGCCGGCGGCAGCCGTGATGTCAGTGAACCTGCCGCCACCGTCATTGCGGTACAAGGTATCCGGGCCGTAGTTGCTGACGAACAGGTCGAGGTCGCCGTCGTTGTCAATATCACCGAGCGCCGTTCCCATGCCGTAACCCGCGTCGCCGAGGCCGGATGCAACAGTACGCTCCAGGAAACGGCCATCGGCTTGCTGGCTGAACAGGCGGTTCGTTTTTTCGCTGACTGCGCCGCTATGCGAGCCGCCGTTAACTAGGTAGATATCGAGGTCGCCGTCCCCATCGTGGTCGAACAATGCGACACCGGAACCGATAATTTCGGGCATGAAATAACTGCCGTCGATACCAGCGTCATGCACGAACGACAGATTTGCCGCCTCACTAATGTCGGTGAAACCGCCTGCACCGACCGTCGTCTGCGGTTTATCCGGCGGTGCATTACACGCGCTCACGAATAAAATCAGCGAGCTCGCAGCGACCCGGCGCATCTTTGCCAGATTGAGTACATTGTCATTCATACCTTGAGTACCCATGGCTAATTGCGTTGCAGATCATAAATAACGACCGCTGCCGCGGCATGGTCGGCCGCCGGGTTCCTGCTCCGGTGCAAGGTCACCGCCCGATCAGCGGCATTATCATCGACACGATAGTACTCGTGTAATCGCCGGTGCTCGCCCGCCCGTTCCTCGTCGCCCATCAACGTGTGAATCAAACTCAGATTGTAGTGGGCGGCTATGTTCTCGGGATCGATTGCCAGCGTTTTCTGGAACCACTGCCGCGATTCCAGCAGCAATGCGTTGCGGGCTTCTAGTCGCTCTGGGCCGCGCTCGCTCTTGGCCCGCTCGAACAAGGTTTGCGCCAGCTCGTTGATAACGCGGTAGTCCTGGCCAAAGTCGAACTCGCGTTGCCTCGCCAGTTCAAAATCGGTATTGAGGACGTGCCTGAAGTTGCTGATCGCCTCGTCCAGCTGGCCATTTTGCTTGTTCACAACCCCGGTGAACCAGGCAAGCAACCAGGGGTAAGCCGGCGGCTCGAAGGCCGCCGCGCGGCGCAGCGCCTCCGCCGCATCCTGTAATCGCCCTTCCCTGAGATACACGCGGGCCAGGTTCAGCGGGCCGTCCGCACGACCCAATGACTCCACTTCTTGAAATGCCTGCTCTGCCTGGCGCAGCTCGCCGCGCTGCTTCTTGCGCAACAAGCCAATGCCGTAATCGTTCCAGCGTTCCCAGGCATCGATAGCGATGGTGTCACCGCTTTCGGAACCTGTGGCGGCACTCACCGGAAAGCGAATTTCATCCGTGGCGATGACGGTAATCGGAAGGTCGTTGTATTCGAAATCGTCGCCGCGAATATGACGCATATAGGTCGTATCGAACTTGCGGTAGTTCAATTTCACTTCGACCGCAATCTCGCCGACTGCGTCTTCCGGCACCCGAAACCCGTAATGGATCACGTCTGCAGCGCCCGGCGGAATCTGGTTGTTGTACAGCGGCGTAAATATGTCTTCCGCATTGCGCCGGTCGATACGGTTGCCGTCGCGGTCGAGCATGTACACGTTCACGAAATGCGACCAGGGATCGACCGCGGCATCCGTATCGCGATGGCCGCTTTGTCCAATGATGTCATTCCCATTGCGCACCGTCACCTCGAGCCAGACTTCGTTGGAATCGGCCGTGCCCTGCGTAAACAAGTGACCAAGCGTGAGTGTGCGCAGCACCGTTTCCAGCAAGTACGTCTCTCCGGGCATCAGGACCGGTATGTGCGGGCGCAAGGGCGCAATGAGCGGGCTGTTGATCGTGCCGCCCGTTTTCAGGCCGAAGATATCGACTCGCAATGCGTTCTTAAGAAATTCTTTGTGGGCGTCGTTGACCCACGGCGGTGAGCCCATCATGTACGGCAAGGCGGTGTTGGCCCCGACGAATTGATGATTGTGGACGGTAAGCGTTCCCGACTCATCGAAATGCGCAGCCCCGAAATCGTCGGACACCTCCAGCGGCATGTGGCACTCGGCGCATTTGTGTTTGGCCTTGGGCGGATAATAGAAACTGCTCGCGCCATGCCCCGACACGCCTGACAGGTGGTAGGCATCCTGATGGTTCTGGCCACGCAGCCATTTGTAATCATTTAGCTCCGGCGGCAAGTGCACCTTGTGGCAAGTGCCACAGAATTCCGGCGTCATGTGCAACGGTTTGAGAAAGGTTTTCTTATGAAAAGCGGGCTTGGCCTTCACGAGCTGCTGATTGACCCACTGCAGCGTCGGGTTGCTGCTGAATGTGAACGGGTAATGCGGCGGTTCCACAATCGTGTAATCCGCATTGCCGCGCGGGCTGTTGATGCGGGTGATGGCGTGACACGCCGTACACGTGATACCGGCACTACCAAGCGGGTCGACGATCGTGCCGAAGGCAGGATCATCAAACGCGCCACTGAATAAAGGAACAGGATCGTGACAACCGGCACAGAACCGGGAATCGTGCGTGTTGCCGTCGCGAGACAGTCCTTTCTCGCGCGTTTTCATGACCGAAAAGTGATACGCGGGATTATTGAATGAGCTGAAGCGATGCGCGCTGTGCTGCCACTTGTCATGAACGTCCTCGTGGCACTCGCGACAATACGCGTCCATCATGAGCTTCGCGGCGGGAAGATACTCATTGGCAGGCGTGCGCGCTAACGCGGGGAAGAACAGGCTGGTGTCCGGCCTCGCCGCCGCAAGCTCGTCGATGCCGCCGTCCGGTACGCGTTTCTCCATGATCTGCGGCACCAGCGCGAACGCAACCAGCACAATGGCTGCCGTGCCCCAGATTATTCCGGGCCGAAAATGAATATTCTTACCGGCCAGGCGATGCAAGATGAACAAGCCGATGGTTAGCAACGGCGTGATGATATGCACCCAGTAAGCGATGCCGCGAGTCAGCGGATCCCTGATCGAAAAGAAATCAAACCGCGTTAACACGATTCCGCTGATCAACAGCAATAACACGGTCGTGTACAGTGCGACACCAGCACGTACGGCGCGAAAATTCGGTCGCGGCCAGGCATTGCGCAGGTGCAGCGCGCCGAAAACGACGGCTGGCAAGACAATCAGGAGGCCGAGCAGCAGATGCAGCAGGAACATCAGTTGATAGAAGTATTCCTGGAACAGATCGCCACTGATTGTCTCGGCGATCGTGATACTGACCAGGTAAAGGCTGTTAATGCTCAGCAGCCCGAACAATACGAATACGACAGACAGCAGAGGTTTCAGCCGGCGTCCGATCACGGGCCGGTATTGTCGGGCGGGTGGCGACCTTCTAGATGTGCCTGGATTATCCATTATCGTTTATCATTGCAGTGACCTACCACGAACGGCGACATGCGTGAAAAATAATAATCGTAGCGAGGCGACCGACGAAGTCATTGCTGTTGTATTCAAGCGCTCACTCAAAGTCGCCGCTGTACTGGCGGCGTTGTTCTTTGTCGCTGTTCTTGTTAACCGGACTTTGCGGGAAGATGAGGCGTTTGTCGATATGCCGCCCGTGTCGCCTGTTGATAGCCGCAGCGAAGTACTTGCGCCGCCAGTATTTTTCACCGATATAACGCGGCAGTCCGGTGTCGACTTCTCCCATGTGAACGGCGCCTATGGCGATAAACTGCTTCCTGAAACGATGGGCAGCGGCGTCGCCTTTTTCGATTATGACAATGACGCCGATCAGGACCTGTTGCTAATCAATTCCGATTACTGGCCCGATCGCGCTGAAGCGAACGAGCCTCGGCCCACGATGAAGCTCTATCAAAACGACGGGCAGGGTCAGTTCACGGACGTCACGAAATCGGCCGGCCTCGCAGTTCCCATGTATGGCATGGGTGTCGCGGTGGGCGATTACGACAATGACGGCGACGCCGACCTGTTCATCACGGCCTACGGCAGCAATCATCTGTTTCGCAATGACGACGGACACTTTCGGGAGGTCACCACTGAAAGCGGAGTCGGTGGAGCGCCTGATGCCTGGAGCACGAGCGCCAGCTTTCTCGATGTGGACAACGACGGCGACCTCGACCTGTTTGTCGCCAATTACGTGCGCTGGTCCAGGCAGCTCGATTTCAATGTCGACTTCCAGCTCGTCGGAATCGGTCGCGCTTACGGTCCACCCAATGCTTATGAGGGCACTTACAATTATTTGTACCGCAACGACGGCGACGGGCGCTTCCGCGACGTTTCCGAAGCGAGCGGTATTCATATTAATAATCCAGCTACCGGCGAGCCCATGGGCAAGGCCCTTGGCGTAGCGCCAGTGGACATTGACGGTGATGGCTGGCTGGATATTCTTGTCGCGAATGACACGGTGCAGAATTTCCTGCTGCTCAACCAGGGCGACGGCATGTTCGAAGAGCGCGGATCGTCACTCGGACTGGCATTTGACCGCGACGGCAAGGCCACCGGCGCAATGGGTGTGGACGTCGCGCATTTCAGAAATGACCCGGAGATCGGATTCGCGGTGGGCAACTTCGCCAACGAAATGACGTCGCTCTATGTGACCCAGAGCGCCAATCCACCGCTTACCGATGACGCGATCATCGAGGGCATCGGACCGGCCTCACGCCTTGCGCTTACGTTCGGGTTGTTTTTTTTCGATTACGATCTGGATGGCCGCCTGGATTTATTGCAGGCCAACGGGCATCTCGAGACAGACATCAATAAGGTGCAAAGTAGCCAGCACTACCGCCAGCCTGCGCAATTGTTCTGGAATTGTGGCAGCGAATGCCGGTCTAGCTTCCTGGTGCAGCCCGACGACGCCACCGGTGACCTCGGCACTGCGCTGGTGGGGCGCGGCGCGGCGTACGCGGATATTGACAGCGACGGCGACCTCGATGTCATTCTTACTCAGAACGGCGGCGCACCATTGCTATTGCGCAACGATCTGTCGCTGCCCAATCATTGGTTGCGCATCAAGCTCGTCGGTACCAGCGTGAACCGCGATGCGATCGGCGCCTGGGTCGAACTACGTGCCGGCGGCACTGTGCAGCGCCGCCAGGTCATGCCGTCGCGCAGCTACCTGTCGCAAGTAGAGTCGGTGCTGACATTCGGCCTGGGTTCCAGCGAACACATTGACAGCATCGACATTCACTGGCCCGACGGCAGCCGGCAGGTACCTGAAAACGTCCCGATCGATACCCAGCTACGCATCAAACAACCTTAAGAGCGCAGAGTAGACTCGATGAAAGTTAAGAATCTCGCAAGTCTCATCCTCCTGTTTACATTATCAGTGTCGGCTTGTTCTGGCAGAGACGCAGCGACGTCCGAACGCCCGGGCGCGTCCGCGATCGAAGCAAACAACCGCGCTGTCGGTCTGATGGGGCGCTTCGACTATTCAGAAGCGCAGGTGGAGTTTTCTGAACTCGCCGCGGCATGGCCTGACTGGCACGACGTCAAGATAAATCTGGCGATCGCAACGCTCAACAGGCAGGAGACAGGCGATGAAATGAAGGCGCTGGAGCTTGCCAGGGAAGTCCTCAAGTCTGACCCTGACAATTTACGCGCCCACTATGTGTCCGGACTCGTCAATCTGTACATCGGCTTTCCAGACGAAGCCCTGACGCATTTCGAATTTGTCTCCGACAGAGATGAGAAGGATGCGCACGCCGCTTATTACCGCGCCCAATGCCTTGCGCAACTGGCGGACTACGAACAGGCAAGTGCCTGGTATCAACGAGCTATGGAACTGGACCCGTACCTGCGCAGCGCCTACTACGGCGCGTTTCAGGCCCTGCAACGCCTGGCGCGACCCGACCAGGCGAAAGCCCTGGCCGCCGATTACCAGCGCCTGGAAAACAATCCGCGCTCCTATCTTGCGGAATTCAAATACACGCGTATGGGTCCCAAAGGCGCCACGCTGGCTGTCGACCTCGAAACGGAGGCGACCGTTCCACATCCACACGGTGAGTTGTTTGCGGACCCAAAACCGCTTGCGATCAGCAACGCCACGCCGCTGAAATGGCAGCCTCGAATGCCAAACCGCATACCCAGTCTTACCAGCGTCGACCTGCAGAATGACGGTTTACCCGATCTCTTCGTGGCCGGCGTGGTCGAAGTGATCACGGACAGCGGTGATGCGGTCACCGGCAACCTGGTTTTGCAGGGCCAGGCCGATGGCGGATACACAGTGCTTACGGATCACCCGCTCACATCGATTAATGACGTCAACGCCGCGTTATGGGGAGACTTCGATAACGACGGTCTTGTCGATGTCTACTTGTGCCGCGCTGGCAAAAACCAGTTGTGGCGGCAGACCGAAACGAACACCTGGCAGGATGTAACGGCGTCAACACAAACTGCGGGCGCCGAGTTGGATACGATCGACGGGGCTTTTTTTGATGCCGATCACGACGGTGATCTCGACCTGTTCCTGGTGAACAACAACGGACCCAATGAGTTACTGAATAACAACCTCGACGGCACATTCCGGCCGCTCGCGGCCGATTACGGACTCGCCGGCGTCGCCGACGCGTCGAGAATGGTCGTGCCCGCCGACCTCGACAATGATCGCGACGCAGACCTGGTCGTCCTTAACGAGACAACTCCGCACGAGGTCTACACCAACGATCGATTATGGTCGTACCGGGCGGCCACCGGCTACGAGGACTTCAAAAATACGGAAGCGTTGGCTGCTCTCGTGGCGGATATCGATGCGGATGGCACGAAGGAACTGTATTCCATTGCTGTCGATGGCGCCTTGCTGCGCTGGCAAGCCGGCACAGACGGGCAGTTTCGGTCCGATGTCCTGGCGACGCCCGAAGTCGCAAGAGACGTTTCCCACGTGCAACTGTCCTCCTTCGACATCAATGGTGACGGCGGCGTGGATTTGATCGTCTCGTCCGCCCGGGGCTGGATGGTTGTTGGCATCGACAGTGGTGCCGCGACGTTGTTGCACTCGATTGCTGCGCCTCCGGAAGCGACGCACAGAACCAGCCTGCCGTTGACGGGCGTGTCGACGTCGGGCCCGTCCATGCTGACATTATCCTCGGTGGGCCTGACCATGTGGCCGCCGGGCCCCGGCCGCTATCCGTTTCTGACAATGTCCTTAAGCGGAAAACAGGACGATGCACAATCGATGCGCTCTAACGCATCCGGCGTCGGTACTCAACTGGCTGTGCGCACCGGCTCCCGTTGGAGTCTTTTGCAAAACTACCGCAACCATTCCGGGCCGGGTCAGAGCCAACAGCCATTGGCTGTCGGGCTTAAAGGCGCTCGTCGCGCTGATTTCGTGGCTATCGACTGGTCTGACGGCGTGTTCCAGAGCGAAATCAACGTAGAAACGGGCCAGGTCCAGTTGATCACCGAAACGCAGCGACAATTGTCGAGTTGTCCGGTGTTGTTCGCCTGGAACGGAGAGGAGTACGCCTTCGTCAGCGATTTTCTCGGCGTGGGCGGTCTTGGTTTCGCGATCGGCCCGGGCGAATATTCGACGCCGCGCCCGCGCGAGAATTTCCTGCTGCCTGACGGTTTGCTGCAAGCGAAGAACGATCGCTACGAGATCAAGATCGGCGAACCGATGGAAGAAAACGCCTACATCGATGCCGCGCGCCTGGCGGTTTACGACGTGCCGCCGGGCTGGCAGATGCTGTTAGACGAGCGCATGGGCATTGCGGGGCCGGAGCCCACCGGGGACGCGCACTTCTACCGGCACGAGCACCGTCCGAAAAGTGCCGTCAATGATCGTGGTGCGGAGGTTCTCGACTCGGTCCTGAAAAATGACGGTGTCGCCGCGCCCGTTGGCGATCTCGACCCGCGTTTTATTGGCATGCTACAGGCCGAGCATGTCCTCACCCTGGACTTTGCAGAACCGCTGGACAGTCACCCCGGCGCACCGTTCCTGGTCGCTGACGGCTGGGTTGAGTATCCCTACTCGCAAACTAATTTTGCCGCGTGGCAAGCGGGCGCGGCTTACGAGGCGCCGACCCTCGAAGCGTTTGCCGGCGGAAAGTGGCACAGAGTTGTGGAGCAGTTCGGATACCCGGCCGGCATGCCGCGCCGCATGGCATTGCCCCTGCAAGGATTGCCGCCGGGAACCACGGGCCTGCGTCTGCGCACGAATATGCAAATTTATTGGGATCGGATTGCTGTCGCTATTACCGAGGAGTTACCGCAGCACGAGAAGCAGATCTTGCCCGTTGCCGATGCACGTATGACCAAGACAGGTTTCGCCTTGCGCAGCAATCTCGAGCAGTTTCGACCACATTATGACTATGCCCAAATGAGTCCGTTCTGGGATACCCGCTACATGTCGGGCTTCTATACGCGCCTGGGCGCAGTCGCCGAGTTGGTAACGGACGTTGATGACGCAGTCGCAATTATCGGGCCCGGCGAGGAACTCCATCTCGAGTTCGATGTCGCAGCATCGACACCGGACGGCTGGCGCCGCTACTTCGTATTGGAAAGTAATGGCTGGGCCAAGGACATGGATTTGTACACGCGCGATGGCGAAACGGTTGGACCGTTGCCGGTCACCGGCAAGCCTGCAGCAATTCGCGATCGCCTGCACGAGCGTTACAACACCCGCTATCAATCTGGCTATTAAGGACCTGTTGCCGAAGTCACCGTGTTAACTGACGCTTCGCGTTTCGAATGCGCTCGTTGTTGTTGTCGATGCTTTGATCAAATCCCGCGGGTTCCAGGTGTTGTTGATTCAGGTACGGGTGAATTTCGCTGCGAAGGTGGCTGCGGAGATCGTGGCCCATTCGCCGTTCGCGTTCCGTGCGTAACGTGTCGACATTGATCGGTGCTACAACGACTTTTTCGCCCGGACCTGGATCCGCCTGAGCCAGGATGCGTCCGTCGTAGTCAACAACCATGCTGCCGCCGGGCCAGCCGAATGGCGGGTAATTCACCATGCTGGCCGCCTGATTGGACGCGACGACGTAGGCCGTGTTTTCGATGGCGCGCGTGCGATTCACCAGCGTCCACCAATCCATCGGCGCCGCGGTGCCCCACGGGTCCATGTAAGCGGAAATACGCACGATAATTTCGGCGCCATTGAATGCAATTTGTCGGATCGTCTCCGGGAAAAGCCAGTCGTAGCAGATTGCTGCGCCAATGCGACCGATCTCGGTATCGGCGACAGGAAACGGATCGTCGTCATAGTCAGGAATGTCATGCGGCGACGCATGCACTTCCCACGGAATCCACGGGTTTACCTTGCGGTACTTGAAAATGACGCCTTCTGCGCCAACCAGGGCCGTGGTATTGAAGACGACGCCGGGGTATTTGGGATCACTCTCTATAAACGTCCCGGTCTGAATCCAGCAGCCATACTTACGTGCAAGGCGCGCGTAAGCATCCGTATGTTCGTTGGGAACCGGAACTGCCAGGCGACTGCGAAGTTCCTTTACCGTTTGATAAACGGGTACGGTGTGAGCGAATTCCGGGAAAGCGAGCAGGCGCACATCGAAGAACGGCTCATAACCGATAATCGTCTGCTCCACCATCTCGCACATTCTTTTTGTACGAGCAGCGATTTCGTTTCGGTCAGCGGGCGCCGGGAAGTCCGTCTGACATGCGGCGGCGTAGTAAAGGTCCATGTGTCACTCCGCTGAACTTCAATCCGCCCAGAATTAACAGATCAGGACTCTGAATACCAATTGGCCAGCGCAGGCTACCACTTAGGCCTGGTTACGCCCTCTGCAATTCCTGCAGGATCCACTCGATGTAAATGCGTTCCGCTCGTTCCATGCCGGAGAATGGCCCGGGCCGGTAATACTTCGAGTGCACGCCTTTCGAATTATTGGCGATGATTTCCTTGTCGTGCTGCGTCGTCACATCCCATAACCAGGTTAGTTCGTCGACGTCGTAATCTTTGCCTTCTTCTGCATCACGGCGCACCAGCCAGTAGATTTCGCAGTTCGACGAATTGTGATCGATCGGCGTGAACACATAGGCAACGACGTGGTCGCTGTAAGCCAGCAGGAATGAAAACGCACCAAACGAAAAATCCGATGCGCCGCCATCGTAGTCGGTGAAATCACCCAGCAAGGGTGCGACGGGACCGCCATCCTTGCTGCCGGTCTTATACTTGTCGAACAACGCCGTGCGGCTGTAACCGTAGCCCATCTCGCCCGGGCGTGCCGCCGTGTCGATGTGATCGAAGAACATATTCTTCACACCGCAGGCATCCATTTTCGCCAGCATTTTTCCCTGTACACGCTCACGCTTTTCGCGGTCGAGCATGAGCGTATGCATACGAGCGTACTCGGGGTGTGCGCTGGCGCAGTGGTAACACTCCTGGTAATTCTCGATCGATAACTTCCAGTTGGCCGGAATTTCATAACTTTTCTGCGCCGCGACTTTCATGTTCTCGAATCCGAACATCGCCATCGGTTCGGCAAGATCTCGTTTTGCTCCTTCGAGGGATCGCGGCGTGTCCGTAAAACAAACGAAGATGAGTCCGTGGATGACGTCTACTGACACGGGGTTCAGGCTGTGAGCCGACATGTCGAAATCATCCGGCATGTTGCGCGCTGCGAACAGCTTACCGTCGATGTCGTAGGTCCAGCCGTGATACGGGCACACGAATTTATCCACGTGCCCTGCCGATTCCAGGCAAACCAGCGAGCCGCGGTGGCGGCAAACATTGGCGAACGCTTTCAATTCCCCGTCACTGCCGCGCACTATTATTGCCGACTCTGTTGCAACGTTCAGGACTTTGAAATCACCCGGGTCCGGCAACTGCGACACATGCCCGGCGAGAATCCAGTTACGGTTGATGATGCGTTCAATTTCCAACTCGTAGATGGCGGGATCCGTATAGAAACGCTGGTCGAGCGCGTGCCCCGGCTTCTGATCCGCAATCAATTCCGCGATCGATCGCTGGTCCTCGTTAAGTACGGCGCTCATCTTTTATTCCACAGTATGAAACGTTGCTGACCTTAACTTGCTACGATATCACAGCGATGGCGTGCCCATAATCGAATGGCTACTGCATATAAGAGTGTCGAGGCATTACTTCAATCGCGGCAACCGCAGTTGCCCGTGTACTGCATCTATACGCACGTCTACCACGAAACCGCCCGACATTTCGTTCACGGTTTTCCGGGGCGCGTCCTGTACGCGGTCAAAGCGAATGACAATCCGGTCGTGATCCAGGCCCTTCATAGCGCCGGCATCAATCATTTCGATTGTGCGTCGTTGCCGGAAATCGAGTTGGTCAGGAAGCTGTGCCCGCACGCCACCTGCTACCTGATGAACCCTGTTCGCCTCGACGGGCACGCGCAGCTGGCGCAGAGCTCGCACGCCGTGCATCATTTCATGATTGATCATTTGAGCGGCCTCGGACCGTTACTTCATGAAATCGACATCGGTCAATCCGTTATTTTCGCGCGCATGGCCGTGAGTCACGAGTCTGCGGTAGGCGATTTGTCAACGAAGTTTGGCGCGCCCACGCAGGACATCCCTGATTTGCTGACGGCAATAAACGATGCCGGCGCCGAAGCGGCGCTCGCGTTTAACGTCGGCACGGGCGTCATGCGCCCGGAAGCCTACAGCTATGCCCTGGGTCAGGCTCGTGAGGTTTTGAATGAAATACCGTTCAGAATTCGATTGCTGGATGTTGGCGGCGGCTTCCCGAGATCCTACCCGGGCTTCCCGGCGCCGCCGCTTGACGAGTACTTCGCCGCGATATTCGGCATGCGGCACGAATTGCCGCTAAAAGACGGCGGT
>JABDNG010000090.1 GCA_013001045.1 Woeseiaceae bacterium
TGGTTCGGGCTTTTATTACAGTCGTTATCCGGCAACGAGCGACGAGGACAAATTCCAGTCACTGAACCTGAACCAGGCCGTCTATTTTCACGCGCTGGGCACATCTCAAGCCGAGGACACGCTGATCTACACGCGCCCGGAATTTCCCGAGTGGGGTTATTCCGCTGAGGTTACCGATGATGGCACACATCTTGTAATTACCGTGTGGAAGGGTACCGACAGCCGGTATCAGATCGTGCATAAGGATTTGACTGATCCGAATGCGGAAGCGGAAATGCTGATCGAGGGCTTCGAGCACGATTTTTCGCTGGTGGGTAATGTCGGTAACGAGTTGTATTTTCGCACCAACAAAGAGGCGCCGCGCAATCGCCTGATCGCAATCGACGTGGACGCACCTGAGCCTGAGAACTGGCGCGAGATCATTGCACAAGCGACGGACGTCCTCGATGGCGTGAGCCTGGTCGGCGGCAGTATCATTGCGGATTACATGCAGGACGCTCAGACCGTTGTGCGCGTATTCGATCTCGACGGCACGCCGACCGGTGTGGTCGATCTTCCCGGCATCGGTACAGCCGCGGGCTTTAACGGCAAGATCGATGATCCCGAGACTTTCTTCGTCTATACGAGCTACAACACGCCGACCACGGTCAACCGACTCGACGTCGAAACCGGCAAGGTAACGGTATTTCGCAAGCCCGACGTTGCGTTCGAACCCGCTGACTACATCGTCAAACAGGTTTTCTATGAGTCGAAAGACGGCACGCGTGTGCCGATGTTCATTTCCCATCACAAGGGCGTTGTTCCGGACGGCAAGACGCCCACAATGTTGTTTGGCTATGGTGGCTTCAACATCTCGCTGACGCCGGCTTTTTCGATCACACGCCTCGCGTGGATGGAAATGGGCGGCATCTATGCCGTCGCCAACCTTCGCGGCGGTGGTGAGTACGGTGAGGAGTGGCACCAGGCCGGCACGAAGTTGAAGAAGCAAAATGTGTTCGACGACTTTATAGCGGCGGCCGAATACCTGATTGCCGAGAAGTACACAAATACGGACAAGCTGGCAATCTTCGGCGGCAGTAATGGCGGACTGCTGGTCGGTGCCGTGACCAATCAGCGACCCGACCTGTTCGCTGCGGCTATTCCCGCGGTCGGGGTGATGGACATGCTGCGTTTTCACCAGTTCACGGCGGGCCGCTTCTGGGTCGATGACTACGGCTCCGCCGACGATCCCGAGGAATTCCAGGCGCTGCATGCCTATTCGCCGTATCACAACGTCAAAGAGAACGCGGATTACCCGGCGGTGCTGGTAACCACGGCCGACACCGACGATCGTGTCGTGCCCGGACACAGCTTCAAGTACGCGGCCGCACTGCAGAAGGCGCAGGGCGGGAATGCGCCGGTGCTCATTCGCATCGAGACACGAGCCGGTCACGGCGCCGGTGTGCCGACCGACAAAGTCGTGAAAGACTATGCCGATCGCTGGGCGTTTCTGGTCAGAAACCTCGGCGTGAATTTGCCGGAGGGTTACGGCAGCTAGGCTGCCGTGCCATTGCAGCGGCGCTAATCGAGGTGAAACGACGCCGGTAGCAACGCGTCGATCGAATATTCCTGCCACTCGTTGCTGTCGTCGATGACGATGACGACCGTGTTTTTGTCGCCGAATTCGTTGATGCGCTGTCGGCAGCCGCCGCAGGGCGTGCAGGGACCCGGCTCGGACCGGCCTCCAGCTACCGCAATACGGGCGATGCGCTTCCCGCCTTCCTGAACCATCGCGGCGATGGCCGCCGCCTCGGCGCAATTGCCGAGATTGTAGGCGGCATTCTCGACGTTGCAGCCGACATGCAGGCGATCTTTGTCGTCGATAATCGCCGCGCCAACGCTGTAACCCGAATAGTGACAGTAGGCGTTGTCGCGCGCCTCCATCGCGGCATTGATGAGGTCTTCGTTCGAAATGCTCATTCTATTTTGTCGTCCGCATGGGGTTATTTGGATGCGTTGTCCAGTTGGCATAGTCCTGCGAGATCGGTTCGCCGGTTCGTGGATCGGTACCCTTTGTCAGTTGCACCATGGAGATACAACTGTCGACGGGACAGACGCTGACGCACAAATTGCAGCCTACGCATTCCGCATCGATCACCTCGAAGTGCCGCTCGCCGTTGACCGTGTGCGTGATTGCCTGGTGTGATGTGTCCTCGCAAACGACGTGGCATCGTCCGCACTTGATACATAGCTCCTGGTCAATAACCGCTTTCTCGACATAGTTGAGATTGAGGTGCTGCCAGTCGGTAACGCTCGGTACCGCTTTACCGACGAGTTGCGCAAGCTTCAGCTGTTTGTCGTCGAGGAAGTTGCTCAGGCCGTCGACGAGGTCGTCGATAATCTTGAAGCCGTAGACCATTGCCGCCGTGCATACCTGAACGTTGCTCGCCCCCAGCGCCAGGAAATCCACGGCATCGCGCCAGTTGGTAATGCCGCCAATACCGGAGATGGGAATCGCCCGCGTCTCTTTGGTACGCGCGATCTCGGCCACCATGTTCAATGCGATGGGTTTGACCGCCTCACCGCAGTAGCCGCCATGGGTGCCCATGCCATCCGTTGTCGGGTACATGGTCAGTGAGTCGTAATCCACACGCATGATGGAGTTGATCGTATTGATGAGAGAAACCGCGTCGGCGCCACCGTCGAGAGCCGCCTTGGCCGGCGGCAGTATGTTGGTAACGTTGGGTGTTAGTTTCACGATAACGGGGACGGATGCGGCTTGTTTCGCCCACTCGGCAGCCATCTGGATGTATTCGGGCACCTGTCCAACCGCCGCGCCCATGCCGCGTTCCGACATGCCGTGCGGGCAACCGAAATTAAGCTCAAAGCCGTCGATGCCCGTGTCTTCAATCAAAGGCAGGTATTTCGACCAGGCATCCTTGTTCATCGGCAGCATGACCGATGCCACCAGCGCGCGGTCCGGCCAGTCTTTCTTGATCTGCCGCATCTCGTCGAGATTGGTTTGCAGCGGGCGATCCGTAATCAGCTCGATGTTGTTGAAACCAATGACACGGCGTTCGTTGCTGTGAATCGCACCGTAGCGTGGGCCACTGACGTTCACGATGGGCGGGTCTTCGCCCAGTGTCTTCCATACCGCGCCGCCCCAGCCGGCCTCGAACGCCCGATTGACGTTATACGCTTTGTCCGTGGGCGGTGCGGAGGCCAGCCAGAACGGATTGGGCGAGGATATTCCGAGAAACGTCGACTTGAGGTTGGCCATGTCTAATCCTCCCGCAGATAACGGTCAATAGCCATTGCGGCGACCTTGCCGTGCTGCACGGCCGTAACGGTCAGGTCATCGCCGCCCGCAACGCAGTCGCCGCCGGCCCAGACATCTGGTAGCGAGGTCTTGCCGGTGTTATCCACGACGATACGATCGTGTTGAGTCTCGAGTCCGGCAATCGCATCGCGCAAGAGGTCCGTGTCGAGCGTCTGGCCAATCGCCTTGAATACCGTGTCCGCGGTCAATTCGAAGCGCTCGGCCGTTGCCGTCAAGCGACCGTTCTTGTCGAGCGCCGTTCGCTCAAAACGCACAGTGGTGACGTGTGCGTCGCCTTTGAACTCGACCGGTTTCGCCCAGTGGTGAATCGTTACACCGCTGGTCTTGGCCAGGTCCTGCTCGTATTGGCTTGCGCCCATCTGTTCAGGCCCGCGGCGGTAGACGACATCGACACGTTCGGCGCCAAGGCGCTTGCTTTGCACCGCGATATCGATGGCTGTCATGCCGCCGCCGATCACGACGACGCGGCGACCGACGGGCAGTTTGCAGAGATCGGCAGCCTGGCGCAGTTCCGCAATGTACTCGATGGCGTTTTCGACGCCGGGTATCGATTCGCGCTCGAGGCCGAGTTCATTGGTGGAGCCGAGACCGACACCGATGAACACCGCGTCATAGGCATCCCGGAGTGTGTCCAGCGTAAGGTCTTCGCCCAGCGCTTCGCCGTTTCGAAGTTCGATGCCGCCGATCGACAAAATATACTCGGCCTCTTTCTGAGCGAAGTCATCAACTGTCTTGTAGGCGGCTATGCCGTACTCGTTGAGCCCACCCGGTTTTGCGTCGCGATTGAAAACGACAACATCGTGCCCGAGCATCGCAAGCCGATGTGCGCAGGACAGGCCGGCCGGGCCACCGCCAACGACCGCGACTTTTTTGCCCGACGCAGCCGCGCGAGTAAAAAGTTGCGTCTGTTTGTCGAAGATCGGATCGGTTGCGTAACGCTGCAGCAGACCGATTTCAACAGGCTTGTCTTCGTGGGTGTGTCTGACGCAAGCCTCTTCGCAGAGCACCTCTGTCGGGCAGACACGTGCGCACATGCCGCCAAAAATATTTTCCTCGAGAATGGTGCGCGCGGATCCGCGCAAGTTGTCACTGCGTATCTTCTGGATAAAGCCGGGTATATCGATATCCGTTGGGCATGCCGTCGTGCACGGCGCGTCATAGCAGAAGTAACAACGATCGGCGGCAATCAGCGCCTCCGAGCGACTCAGCGGCGGATGCAGTTCGCCGAAGTTTGTCTCGATCTCGTCCTTTTGCAGACGTTGACTGCGAATATCGGGTTGTTGTTCGCGATGGCTCATCGAGAAAAACCCGCTCAGCGCCGCACGGCTACCGGTTCTGCGCGCGCCGCCTGGATCTTTAATGCATCGTAAAATGGCGCGAACGGCGGCCGGTCGACGTAACGGCCGGCGCCGCGCTCGACGTCGAGTTGACCGTCGGCATAAACAACGCGACCCTGGCTCAGCGTGTGTGAGGCGCAGCCGGTGACCGTCATGCCCTCGAAAATGTTGTAGTCGATGTTCTGATGATGCGTCTTCGCGGAGATCGTTTTGGAGGCCGCCGGATCCCAGACAACGATGTCGGCGTCGGCGCCGACCGACACGGTGCCCTTCCGCGGATAGATGTTGAAAATCTGGGCGGCGTTCGTCGAGGTGACTTTAACGAACTCGTTCATCGTCAGGCGACCCGTGCCGACACCGTGATGCCAGAGCGCTTCCAGGCGATTTTCGACGCCCGCCGTGCCGTTGGGTATCAGCCTGAAGTCGTCTTTACCGGCGGCTTTCTGATCGGCGCAGAAACAACAATGATCGGTCGCTGTTGTCTGCAGGTTTCCGGATTGGAGGCCATGCCAGAGCGCCTCCTGGTTGTCCTTCGATCGGAACGGTGGGCTCATGACATGGGCCGCAGCGACCTCGAAGTCGGGGTCTTGGTAGACCGAATCGTCGATCAAGAGGTGCCCGGCCAGCACTTCGCCAAAGACGCGTTGACCCTCATTGCGTGCACGCGTGATCGCTTCCAGTGCCTGTCTGCAGGATGTGTGCACAACGTAGAGGGGCGCGCGAAGGACTTCGGCGATGCGAATCGCGCGATTCGCCGCTTCGCCTTCGACTTCGGGTGGGCGTGACAATGGGTGGCCTTCCGGTCCCGTCAGTCCCTTGTCATACATTTCCTGTTGCAGCCGGAAGACCAGCTCACCGTTTTCGGCATGCACCGTTGGCACGGCGCCGAGTTCGACGGCCCGCGAAAAGCTGTTCACGAGAATTTCATCGTCGGCCATGATTGCGCCCTTGTACGCCATGAAATGCTTGAAGCTATTGACGCCGTGTTCGTGAACGAGGGTGCCCATGTCCTTGTAGACACTTTCGTCCCACCACGTGATTGCGACGTGGAACGAATAATCGGACACGGACTTTTCCGCCCATTCCCGCCACTGGCGATACGCGTCCATAATGTTCTGCTGCGGATTGGGAATGACGAAATCGATAATCATCGTTGTGCCGCCGGCGAGGCCCGCCGCCGTGCCCGTGTAAAAGTCCTCGCTGGCCACGGTTCCCATGAACGGCAGCTGCATATGTGTGTGCGGATCAATACCGCCCGGCATCACGTACTGGCCGCCGGCATCGATAACTGTTGCGCCTTTTGGCGCGTCAAGGTTTTCGCCGACCGCAGCAATGGTTCCGTCCTGGCAGAGTACGTCCGCTCGAACAGAGCGTTCCGCGTTGACGACAGTGCCGCCTTTAATGAGTACCGTCATGATGAACTCCCGATGTCGCCGCGAGCGACGACGTAATAAATAAGGCCACCCAGAATCGATCCCGTAAACCAACCGTAGTCATAGAACCATCCAAGTTTGCCTGTTGTTATGGCTATTAGCGTCAAAGCGACCGGTATCAGGAACGCAATAAAGCCCGATTTGTTCCAGGCCGGGTATCCCGCGTTATCCTGGTACAGCGCCAGCAGATTGTAGGCTTGCTTCTTAATAAGAAAATAGTCGACGATCATGATGCCCGCAATAGGACCGAGCAGGCTGGAGTAGCCCAGCAACCAGTTGGAGTAGAGACTCTCGACGCTCACGTCAGTATCGAGCCAGCCCATCTTCTTCAATAGTTCCCAGCTCATCAGCAGAATGCCAATGAATCCGGTGATCAGCACACCGCGGTCTTCATTGATGATTTTCGGGGCAACATTCTGGAAGACGTTCGTGGGCGATACGATATTCGCGGCCGTATTGGTCGAAATCGTCGCGAGAATAATCATGAGCATGGCAATCACGACGAGGACATCGTTTTCGATGCGGCCAATCAGGTTGATGGGATCGGAGATCGACTCGCCCGTGAGTTCGACTGACGCGGCGGTGAGCACCACGCCAAGCCCGGCAAACAGCAGCATAGTGAGCGGCAGGCCGATGATCTGGCCGATGACCTGGCTGCGCTGCGTTCTTGCGTAGCGGCTGAAATCCGGGATGTTGAGCGACAGCGTCGCCCAGAAGCCGACCATGGCGGTAAGGCCCGCCATGAAATAGCCGAACAAGGGCTCGCCGGCCGGGCGCGTAGCGGGGGTGGACAGCACTTCGCCGAGGGAAATCTTCGGCAACGCCCAGAAGACCAGGCCGATTGCGACGATGAGTAGCAGGGGCGCGGCAAGCGCTTCCAGGTGTTTAATGGATTCCGAGCCGCGAATGACGACCGCGAGGTTTGCGACCCAGAAGATGAAGAAGCCGAGCACTTCACCCACGCCGCCGAGTGCCGCCCAGCCGTCGAACATCGCCGCCAGCATCAGGTGGATCGCAATGCCGCCGAACAAGGTCTGAATGCCGAACCAGCCGCAGGCGACGATAGCTCGGATCAGCGACGGCACGTTCGAGCCGATGATGCCGAACGACGCGCGCATCACGACGGGACAGGGGATACCGTAGCGGGTACCGGGATACGCATTGAGCGTTAGCGGGATCAGCACGATGATATTCGCGATCAGGATTGTCCAGAGCGCCTCGGAGACGGACAGGCCGAAGTAGGCCGTAAGGACGCCACCGAGCGTGTAGGTCGGCACGCAGATCGCCATGCCTACCCATAATGACGCGACGTTCCAGCGCGTCCAGGTCCGTTGTGAGGCCCGCGTCGGCGCTATGTCGTCGTTGTAACGAGGGCTCAGCGCGATGTCGTCGCCAACATCGAGTTCGATGTGTTCGCCAACGGTACGCAGCTTACTGACCGATAAAGATTCAGACATCGGTTTCCTCCCTCAAGGAGTACTGATCGACAGGTTCTAGTTATCCGTCAGGGGGCCGTAGGTTTCCGGCCTGCGGTCACGGAAGAATTGCCACGTGTCCCGGACTTCGCGGATCATGTCGAGATCGATTTCATGGACCAGCAGTTCGTCGTCGCCGTAGCTCGCCTGCGCTTCGATCGTGCCACGCGGATTGACGATGTAGCTGGAGCCGTAAAATTCACCCATTTGTTTGGCCCAGGGTTCCTCGGTGCCGATGCGGTTGATCGCGCCGATGTAGACGCCGTTGGCGGCGGCCGAGGCCGGCTGCTCGAGCTCCCACAGATACTTGCTGAGCCCTGCAACGGTTGCCGAGGGATTGACGATGTACTCGGCACCATTCAATGCGAGCGCTCGCCAGCCTTCCGGGAAATGCCGGTCGTAGCAGATGTAGATGCCGAGCTTCAGGTAGCTTGTCTCGAATACCGGGTAGCCGCTGTCGCCCGGTTTGAAGAAAAACTTCTCGAAGAAACCCGGGTCGACTTGCGGGATATGCGTCTTTCGGTATTTGCCGAGATAGCTGCCGTCCGCATCAATGACGGCGGCCGTGTTGTAGTAAACACCCGTCATGTGTTCTTCGTATATCGGCACGACAATGACCATTTTGTGCTTTTTCGCATACTCCTGCATGAGTTTGGTCGTGTAGCCGTCTGGAATCCTCTCTGCCGCCGCATACCATTTCCTGTCCTGGCTCGGACAAAAATATGGCTGCGTAAAAACTTCCTGGAAACAAAGGACCTGTACACCCTGTTTCGCAGCGTCTTCGATATAGGGAATGTGGGCTTCGATCATTCGGTCCCGGATAGCCTCAGGACTCATCGAGCCATCGCCCTTGAGCGCCATCTGAATCAAACCACATTTAACTTTCGCCATTAAATTCCCCCTTCACAGCTAGCGCTTGAGTGTAGCGAGTTATCCTCGACTTGGCATCACCTGAACGATGTCCACGATCCGTGCATCGGCCCCGGCAGGATATACCAGCCATTGCCCCAGTAATCTGCGTATTCCTCAACCAACTGTGCCCGGCTGGCTTTGGTCGCGGGTGTAGTGCACGGCCCGTACAGCTTTGTGCGCACGCAGGGCACGAAATCGCCGAGATCGTCGCCGAATAGCATGATCACCCGATGTGTCCTGGCGACATACTCTCTACGCCTGATCTTTGCTCGATCCCAGTCATTTTCATCGGCCAACATCACGTGCGCAGCGTCGGTGCTGATGCCAATCGATTCAATCTCGTCTATTACTCCAAGTTTTTGTGGACAAGGATCCGGGTCGTCGTCGATCAATTCGCACGGCCGATTGGTGACGAAGTAGACGGCGACCCCGGCTTTCCTCGCGGCCGCAACGAACTCGACGACACCTGCGACAGGTATCGCAGCGTGCTTGCGATAGAAATCGTACAACTTGCGATTCGTAAAAGGGCGCTCGAAGGCGAGCTGAAAATCGACATTGCTCACGACAGTTTCGTCGACATCGAGAATAACCGCGGGCGGCAGATTCTCGGCATCGGTTTGCCCGGGCATTGCGCTCCAGGTCGTGTCAGCAATAAAGCGCGGCAACGCGGCCGCGGCGCTGCGGTAGGCCTGCATCGTTATTGCCTTGTATTCAGCCGCGTGTTTGACCCACAGGAGCCCCATATCCTGTTGCGGATCGTAGGTGATCGGCTCCGGAGCCGGCTTAGGCGCAGGCGCCGATGCATACACGCAGGCGCCGAGTGCCAGAAAGATCGTTGTGATGAGCGAGACGCGAATCGCGGTCATGGATTCTCCTGATGCGAACAACAGCCAAATCAGGTTAGCATGCTCGCATGAAGAGACGACTACTGCTAGTTGTTGCGCTGTCGCTGAGCTTGTCTGCATGTGTCACCGCAGCACAAAAAAACACACCTGGGCTGACTTTCGTGCATCTCAACGACACCTATCGTGTCGGCGCCGTCGAAGATGGCAACGCCGGCGGCTTCAGTCGTGTCGTCACACTCGTTCGCGAACTGCAGAGCGAGGGCAGGGAGGTGCGAATCCTGCACGGGGGTGACTTCCTCTACCCGTCGCTAGAGAGCCAGTTGTGGAATGGCCTGCAAATAGTGGACGCGTTCAACTTCATGGATGCACTTGCGCCGATGTACGTAGTGGCTGGAAACCACGAGTTCGATCGTCGTGTACCGGAGCCGTTGGTCGCCGCCGTCAAAGCGTCGCAATTCGACTGGCTGGGTGACAACTATGCATTCAAGACCGGCGATGCCGACGTCGATGGCGCATTGCGATCCGGGTTCACGTTTCAGGCGGGCGATAAGACCATTGGCGTGTTTTCGCTGACACTCAACGCGAAAGATGGCGGCAACAAGCGCGATTACCTCGAGAACAACGGCGACTACATGGGTGTCGCAAGGAAGACCATCGCGACGCTCGAGGCACAAGGTGTCGATCTCATCATCGGTGTTACGCACCTGCACATGTGGCAGGACGTGGAAATCGCGAGGCTTAAGGCGGTTCACCCGAAGCTCGCGTTTATCGTCGGCGGGCACGAACATGAGCCGGAGCACAATCCGGGCAGCGCTTCTTCAGCTGTCGTGATGAAGGGCGCTTCCAATGCGCGCGTCGTCTGGCGGATTGATGTCGATTTCAACGAAGCGGGAGAGGCGACGGTTCGCGAGCGTCAAATCAAACTCGACGAAAACGTCGCGCTGGACCCCGACTACGAGGTGCTTGCGAACAAGTGGCGTGGCCGTCTGCTCGAGAAATACCCTTTTCTGGACGCGCGCATCGGCACGGCGGCGCTGCCGCTCGACGGTCGCGAGGTGACCGTCAGGAACGAGGAAAGCAACTGGGCCAATTTCATTGTTGACCAGATGCGCACCGCGTTTGGCGAAACCGCCGACCTGGCATTCATAAATGGCGGCACGCTTCGGCTCGATGACTTCGTCGACGGGGACATCCTGTTCGAGGATATCGGCCGCACGTTCGGTTTCACCTCGTTCCTTCGACTGACGACGATGTCGGGGGCCGAATTCCGCAAGGTCCTGGAAGCGGGATACCGAGGCAAGGGCCCGAGCAAAGGCTATTTCCCGCAGGTGTCGGGATTCCGGGTCTGCATTGATCGCAGCCGAAACGAAGGCGATCGAATCGTCAGCCTGCAGGTACCGAGCGATGCTGGCTGGCAGGAAATCGTGGCCGACAAGACCTATAGCGTCGTAGTCCCGAACTTTCTCTATGGCGGCGGCGATGGTTATAAGATTCCGAAGGACCGACCGGCATCACCGCCGGGTTCGAGACTCAAGTACCTCGTTCTTGATGCCGTGCTCAGGGCGCAGGCTCGCGGGCAGAAAGTCGGTGCACCCGTGGATCCGGATAATCGGCGCTTCCATCAGTTATTGGAAGGCAAACAACCCTGCTTCCAATAATGGGGACATTCCTAATTTAACGTATTAATACGTTAAATTAGGAATGTCCCCATTCCATGAGCACGCGAATGTGCGATTCCACGCATCTCGCCAGGCTGTGCAATTCGTAACCGCCTTCGAGTGTCGAGACAATGCGACCGGATGCCGACTTCGCAGCCACTTCGACGATTCGTTCTGTCACCCACGTGAAATCGGCATCGGTGAGGTTGACCTGAGACATATCGTCATCCCTGTGCGCATCGAAGCCGGCTGAAACAAAGACCATTTCGGGCGCAAACCTGTCGAGTGCAGGTAGCCACTGATCGGTGACCGCCGCTCGAAATTCGTCACTCGCGGCACCCGCCTGCAGGGGAACATTGACGCGATTGTCGGCTGGTTCGAGCAACGCAGTGAACGGATAAAACGGATGCTGAAACGTTGAACAGAACAGGACCCGGTAGTCGTCCTTGAAGATATCTTCGGTGCCGTTGCCGTGGTGCACGTCAAAATCGACTATAGCGATCCTGTTCAATCCATGCGCTTCCAGCGCGTGCGCTCCGCCCACGGCGATATTGTTGTACAGGCAAAAACCCATGGCACGATTGGTTTCGGCGTGATGCCCTGGTGGCCGCACGCTGCAAAACGCTGATTCCATCTCGCCGTTCAATACCAGGTCGGTCGCTGTAACGACCGCGCCTGCGGCCCGCCGGGCCGCTTGAAGGGAGCCGGCGCTGATAACTGTGTCAGGATCAACCCGCCTGTAGCCACTTTCCGGCACCATCGCTGCTATGGCATCGAGATACGCGGGTGCATGCACGCGCAGCAACTGATCCGCCGTCACCTCCGGTGCATCGAAATGGCGGAGTACATCCAGCAAGCCCGTAGCAATGAGCTGATCTTCGATTGCCGAAATGCGTCGCGCGTTCTCCGGATGGTCCTCGCCGGTATCATGCTGCAGACATTCCCGGTGACTGATGTAGGCGATCGCCAAGGTTATTTTCCCTTATTGTGGACGGGTCATAAGATAGTCTATAAGGTCGCGGCAGCAACAGGAACCCGGGACAAAATTTAGTTATGAACACGCACTACCTGACCTCTCTATTTACACCGGAGAGCATTGCATTGTACGGCGCGAGCGACAGGGTGGATTCTGTCGGTGGCGTTGTCTTCAAGAACCTCATGAGTTCGGGCTTCAAGGGCCGCATTTACGCGATTAATTCGAAGCGCGACGTAGTGCAGGGCGAGAAGGCGTACTCATCGCTGGACGAAATCGAAGAGCTCGTTGACCTCGTGGTTGTTGCGACGCCCGCGAGCAGCATTCCCGCAATCGTCGAGGCTTGCGGTGAGCGCGGCGTCAAGATGATGTTGATACTGTCTGCCGGTTTTCGGGAGACAGGCAAGGAAGGACGGCGGCTCGAAGACCGTGTGACCCAGCTGGTCAAGCGCTATGGCATTCGCCTGATGGGTCCCAACTGTTTAGGGCTCATCCGTCCGGACATAGGCCTCAACATCACGTTCGGCAACAACAACGCGCAGCCCGGAAACCTGGCGCTGGTGTCACAGTCCGGCGCAATCTGCACCGCCATCCTCGACTGGGCGGACGCAAACGACATCGGCTTCTCGGCGGTTGTGTCCACCGGTATAGCCGCGGATCTCGATTTCGGTGATTTCCTGGACTACCTCGTCTCGGATCCACACACCAAGGCCATATTGCTCTACATAGAGGGCATCAAGGACGCGCGGCGGTTCATGAGCAGCCTGCGCGCGGCGGCGAGGATCAAACCGGTCATAGCACTCAAGGTCGGTCGTCATGCGGCCGGCGCCGCGGCTTCCATGTCGCACACGGGGGCTCTGGTCGGGAGTGACGAGACGTTCTCGGCAGCTCTGTCACGCTCCGGTGTACTGCGAGTCGAAACCATTAGCCAGCTGTTTTCTTCCGCCAAAGCGCTGTCATCCGTGCATTATCGCGGCGCGTCCGAGCGACTCGTCATTATCACCAACGGCGGCGGCCCCGGCGTGATGGCGGCCGACCGGGCGACGGACCAGGGTATCGAGTTGAGCGAGCTTGCAGCCGATACTTTGACAGCCCTCAACGAGGTGCTGCCCGGTGTCTGGTCACACAACAACCCGGTCGACATCATTGGTGATGCGCCGCCGGAGCGCTATGAACAGGCGCTGGACATTTGCCTTGCGGATCCTGGCGTAGACGGCGCCATCGTGATCCTGACACCGCAGGCCATGACGCGGCCGACTGAAGTGGCCGAGGCGGTCATCAAGTCTGCCGAGAAGAACAAGAAACCGATCATGACCAGCTGGATGGGCGGGGGCCAGGTGGAGGAAGCTCGGCAGCTCTTTAATAGTGCTCATGTTCCCAGTTTCCGCATGCTGGAAAATGCCGTGGATGCGTTTTCCTACCTTGCGAAATACAACCGCAATCAGCGCCTGTTGCTGCAAACGCCGGCGCGGTTGACGCGTGGCCAGGAACCACCCGACAGCGATGGCGCGCGCATGATCATCGAAGGCGTTCTGACGGAGCAGAGAAGCGTTCTGACGGAGCCCGAGTCGATGGCCGTACTGAACGCGTTTCGCATACCGACCGTGCGAAACGGGGTCGCGCATTCGGCCAATGAAGCCCTTGTCACCGCCGAGTCGATTGGTTTTCCCATCGCCATGAAAGTGCTTTCTAACGAGATCTCTCATAAATCCGATGCCGGCGGCGTGAGGCTCAACATCAATTCGGCACAGGAAGTGCGTGGTGCCTACCGGCAGCTGATCGACCAGGTCATGCTAAAGCTCCCCGACGCAAAAATCGACGGCGTGACGGTCGAAAAGATGTATCGAAGTTCGAACGGCAGGGAACTCATGATAGGGGTTATCCGCGACCCGGTCTTCGGCCCGGTCATCAGTTTCGGCAGTGGTGGTACCAGCGTGGAGGTCATGGGCGATTCAGCCATTTCCCTGCCTCCCCTGAATCGACGCCTCGCGCTGGATCTGATCAACCAAACGAAAGTCTCCAGGTTGCTTGGCCAGTTTCGCCAGATGCCAGCCGTTGATATGGATCAACTGGTCGACGTGTTGCTGGCGGTCTCCAGCATGGCGTGTGAGCTGCCCTGGATACAGGAAATGGACATCAACCCCCTAATCATGGATGAGAAGGGGATCGTTGCTGTCGATGCGCGTCTCGTTGTTGACTATCCGGAGCCTTCGACCGATCCCTACCACCATCTCGCCATACATCCGTATCCCGCGCACCTCGTCAAGAAAATCCAGCTGAACGACGGTACGGACATAGTCATTCGTCCGATTCGGCCGGAAGACGCAGAGATTGTGGCAAAGTTCGTACGCGAGCTGTCGCCCGAGACCAAGTATTTTCGTTTCATGAATGCACTGCAGGAACTGAGCCAGGAAATGCTGGTCCGGTTTACACAGATCGACTACCACAATGACATGGCGCTGATTGCCGTCAAATCGAACGGCACAACCGAGGAGCAGATCGGTGTTGCGCGCTATTCGACGAATATGGACAAGAAGAGCTGCGAATTTGCACTGGTTGTGTCAGATCGCTGGCAGGGCCGGGGTATCGGTCATCGGCTAATGCGGAATCTTATGGATATCGCGCGGGATCGGGACCTGGATAGCATGGATGGCCAGGTATTGAGCGGCAACACCAAGATGCTTGAACTGGTTGCCTCGCTCGGTTTTCGCATCGAAAACGATCCGGAAGACATTGAGATCAAGCAGGTCGAGGCCAAGCTTCACGAGTGAATTAATGGGGACATTCTTAATTTAACGTATTAATACGTTAAATTAAGAATGTCCCCATTAAAAAGGGCGGCCAAAGGCCGCCCTTGAGTTTTTAAGCATCCGGGTTATTAGAACTTGTACCGGACACCCAGCTGGATGCGATAGACTGAATCGTCAACATCGCGGTTGGTACCTTCGTCATACCAGCGCGTGATAACGAACTGATCGGTGTTGCCTAACGCGACCGGGTCTCGCTCGTTAATTTCGAGAACCCGAACAGCTTCCTGGATATCATCCGTATCGGCGTATCGCTTGACGTTGTTTCGATCCGATAACAGGTTCAGTACATTCTCGATGTCGAAGAAGACTTGCAGTGAATGGTCTTTCCACATCGGCAAATCCTGCTGGATGCGAATGTCGAGATCCGTGCTCCAGGGGCTGTTGAAGCCGTTCTTTGGTGCGATCCCACCGGCGTACTGGCTCAGGCCCGACTCGTCCAGGAAAGCGAACAAACCATCAATCTCAGACGAACTCAGATTTGAGAAATCCATCAACGGATCGCTGGGTCCAGTCGGAACGTAGATGAGTATGCTTGACTCGTCGTCCGAGTCGCCGAAGTATTCCTCTACCGTGTCGTCTTCATAGGCATAACTGAACGGGCGACCGGAACGGCGCTGGAAGAACAGGCCGACCGACGTCGCATGGTCGTCGAAGAAGTAATGCTTGAACCTGGCGCGCAACACGATGTTGTGCTCGTTAGCCCAAAGCGCGGGCCCCAGCGTGTTGTTGTTCAGGGTTATTTTTGCGACTTCTTCGTAGCTCGAGCCTGCCGTCGAACTGTTGACCGGGTTGCCGGCCTCTGCGTCCAGCCACGCGTAGCCGAGACCGAAGTCCAGAGACGTCTTGTCCGAGAAGTTAAACTCTTTCGCCAGTTGCAAGGAAATTGAGGCTGTCGATCCCTCGACGCCATTGGTCATCAACACGTCCTGATTCTGGTTCCTGGTGTCATCGCACGGCCCACCATTGGTGCCGGCATTGCTGAAGCCCTGGCGTATGCCGTTAAACGTCGCATTACATCCTGGCAACGTCGGATCGACCTCGAAGAACTGCGGGCGACCGTCCGGCAAGGTGACACCGTTGGGCGTCAGCCGCAAGTCAACCCAGTCGACGGCATCTTTGTGGTCCGTGTAAATGAAGTCGGCTCGAATTGTCCAGTCGTTCAGGAACTCGTTGTCCGATTCCATGATGTGATTCAGGCCGATGCTCCAGCGATGATTCGACGGCAGATCGAAGTTCGGGTCGACCGCTGCGACCGCACCCGTATTGGCGTTGGCACTGTTCGCCGCCGCGTCCCGGACGCACTCAGGAAGCCCCGTGAACTGACCGCTAGCATCCGTAACCTGCAGGTCGGCCGCGACGCATGGCGAGAAGAAGCTCGCGCCAAAGCCGATCGCGCCACCGAAATTCTGGTACGCGTTGGCGAAGTGCACGGTCGGATCGCCGCCGCCGAAGACACCGAAACCAGCCGTAAGCTGCGTTTCACCGAATCGGCTCGTCGGCAAGTCCCAGGTCATGCCGAGTCGAGGCTGAACGAGTTCCAGTCCTTCGAAGGTCTGGTTGTTAGGAAACCCATAGCGTGCCTGGAATACGGGGTTCAGGATCGGGTTAATGTTGGTGCCGTACTCGTCATAACGCACGCCGGCGATCAGCGTCACGGAATCACTCACCTGCCATTCGTCCTGCAGGTAGAAGCTGTTGATTTCACGCTCGAATGCCGCTGCCGCGTCGGACGGATTCTTGGTAAACGAGCCGTTCATAACGATCTCGCTGGCCGTACCTGCCTGCAAGGCAGCGACATCGTCGAAAACGATCGTTCCGGTTGCGTCCGGTATGAACAGGTTGAAGATGTCGCGCGTTTCCTGCTCGAAACCAGCGGTCAGCGTATGGTCACCGACCACCCAGTCGGCGGACAGCTTGAGCTGGTCGATGGTGTACTGGAGGTCGTTTGCGGAGCGGAAGAAACCAGGCCCACTGGTAAAGAAATCGCCGACCTCGATGCGCTCAATCGGATTCGGGTCTTGTGCCTCGCCACCACCAGCCGGGCCCTGGATATCCGTTACGTCGAACTTCGAGTAACGGAACTCGCTCGAGATACTGTCGCTCCAGTTCGAGAATAAGCGGAAAGATACCGTGTCTTGCTCGATACCTTCGAACTCGAAATTGTCCCGAAAAGTGAAACCACCGAAGCCAAGGTCATCCGGATCGAGATTGAGTTCCTCGAGCTTCGTATACGTTAACTCGGCGCGATGCTCGTCATTGATGTTCCAGTCGAGTCGCGCAAAGGTGCGTTCACTGGTTTGCGGCAGGGTCCTGACGATAGGGCCAACGTCGCGGCCGTATTGGTTCAAAAGGATGCCCGCGATCGTGTTCGCATCAGCAACTGTCAGCCAGTCCTCATTGGCGAATCCGCCCCCGATCGGACCGGAGTTTTGTACGCCACCTTCGTCAGTCTCTTCGTAAGCCACGGTGAAAAACAGCGTGTCCTTGATGATCGGGCCGCTTAAGTCAAAGCCGAAATTCTTGTCTTCGAAGGGGTCATTAATAACCGTGTCGCCCTCGAGCTTGTTGCCGGTCAACTCCTCGTCGTTGTAGAGATAAAATGCGGAGCCGTGGAATTCGTTGGAGCCCGGCTTGGTCACGACATTGATCGCGCAACCCGTGAACTGGCTGTACTGCACGTCAAGCGGCGCGAACTCAACCGATGTCGAAGCGACCGTGTCGAAGGGAATCGGAAATGCGAATCGTGCCGAGGTTCCTGTTCCTTCATTCAGCCCGAAGCCGTCGATTGCGAGGCTGCCATCGATCGTAAAGGCGTTTGAACGGGAGGAGCCGCCCAGGCAGTTGATACCGGATCCGGCGCCGTTGTCTGCTCGTCCGAGGCTGACGCGCGGGTCCGTTCGAATGACGTCGCGAATCTGTCGCGCGATGCTTGGCATGGACTCGATTTCTTCGAGGCTGAACGATGTGCCGGGACCGATAGCAAGATCGGCAGTGGCGACCATCCTGGCCGTCGTGACGATCTCTTCAATGGTCTCATCGAGAGGGCCGAGTTTGAGATCAAACGATACGGCTGCTGACAGATTCGTAAAGACATCTGTGACCAGGGTGCCCTGATACTGGGTTGATTGAACCCGAATCGTGTAGGGCCCGCCGACGGGCAGGCCGCGAACATCGAATGCACCGTTGTTGTTCGTCGTGACTCTGCGAACGCTGCCGGTGCGCGTGTCTCTGACCGTAATCGACTGTCCGGCCGCCGGGGTGCCATCTGGCGCCGTGACCGTGCCGCGAATTGCTGTGGTTGTTTCCTGTGCGTTTCCTGCAACAGGCACGGCCAGCAGCATCATCGCCGCGAACATCGCGACCGTTGATTGCTTCAATGCGGCAAGGGCCGATCTGGAAAATCGAGATTTGTTGTTCATTATGGAACCCCGTTTTGGAAAAGTGCGAAATCCTAAGCCACCACCATGACAATCCGATTTCAGTGGTTTTTTATTTTGCCTCGAATGCGGTTACCTGAATCCGCTTCAAGAACAAATTGTTGGCTGGAAGCGGCTAATCTATCGCAGGGAAAATGCTTGTGCAATAAGGGTTTGAGAGCGGATTTGCGGGAGATTCCGAGGAACGATTCGTACAGACGACGCACACTCAAGAATCTGAATGACGAAACGTATACAAGCTATTGTTTTTGCGCTACTTCGATCGTGGCAAGCATAGGCCAATGGTCGGAGACACCGCTGCGCTCGGCCGACCGATACCGTTCCGGCGTGCCGTACTTCGATACCTGGGCGGGATTGCGGTTGGCGATCTCCACCGAATCGGCGCGAAACTGCGCTGTTGTATTTCCACCACGTTTGCCGGCGAGCAGGATCATGTCGAGAAACGACCAGCTGTCGTCACGCGAATAATAATGGCTGCCTTTGCAGTCTTCGCAACCGATATCGTGGGCCAGCGTCCAGTGCGGCCGCGCGTAGGTGTCGAGCATGTGCTTTTCGGCGTCTTCCGTGCTCGTCGTGTTGAAGTCCCCGCCAGCAAAGACGGGGCGGTCATCGGGCAGCGACTGCAACAGCCCGGTCAAATGTGTAAAAGCCGCGACGCGCATCTCGGTCGGGTGAAAGGGCGCCGGAAAATGCACGCTGAATCCCGTCAGTATCGCGCCGTTCGGCAGTTGGAAGTCCGCTTGTAGCACGCCGCGCGTGTCTCGTTCCCGATCGGGAAATTGAGCAAGCGTCAGTGGATGTAGAACGGGCGGGCCCGCAAGCGGTAACTTCGACAGGAAAGCGACATCGATGCCGCGCAAGTCGGCACCCTCCAAAAGGATTGCAGGTTCGTAACCCAGGTCGGCAAGATAATTGCTGCGTAGCCGCTCCAGGATCCCCAGATTTTCAACTTCCTGCAACGCGATGACGTCGGCGCCCAGGCCTCCGTTCGCCTGGCGTATCGTATCGGCCAGCACGGTCAGCTTGTGTTCGATTGCAGCCGAGTTCCAATCGAGGTTCAGGCATTCATCACGCCAGCTGGCGACCTCGATTTCCGCGCACGCGTCGATATGTGCCGGGTTTTGTTTGGCGGCTATCGGCAGATACGCTTTGTCGTCTTTGCCGGGGTCGTCGTTGCCGTCAAAGAGGTTCTGGACGTTGAACGTCATAACGGTAACCGCAACCGGCGTGGCTTCGACCGGGTTTACCGGGCTGCGAGGCGATGTGCCAACGCAAGCGGCCAGCAGTACACTGACAAGTGACAACGCGATCAGCCGGCAATAATTCTCCCTGTTCATTCCGCCGAATCCTCACTGAAATCGATAAGCAATACCGCGGAATGTTTGTTCTCGCCGGTTACGATAACGCGATTCCGTTCGTCGCCGAATGCAATCGCCTCCGCGTTCCTGAAGTTACCGATGCTGACGCGTCGGGGTCTCGTGTTCAGTGCATCGAACCAGTCCTGGTCCGGCTGCCTCGTATAGTAGTACACCGCGCGGTACGTCAGAATCACGGCGGCGAGATTATCTGCCGAGATGTCCATGCCGACCGGCTGCCAGTGCCAGTCGTTGGTCTTCGGTGCAAACTCCACGTCCTGGCGGGACGGTGCTGGCAGGCTCGTGATTGTACCAAGCCATTTCGCCGTCGCCTTTTTCTTTTGGCGCAACAGGGGGACTTCGTAGAGCGCTGGTGGAATGTTGCGCTTCGTCAATACCAGTGCGCGCCGGTTTTCGATATCCACGGCCGCTGCCTCGGCGTCACGCGGCCCGTCCGGGTAACGGAAATCGATGCGCCAGTCGACCGTGGCTTTTTCCTTCTTTTCAACGCCGGGTTCTTCCACGATGTACAGCGTGCGGGTCTTGTGTCTTGCATCGTTGTCGCCGATATCGGCGACGAGTAGATAAGGTTTATCGTCCAGCCGAAATGACGCGAGATCTTCCCAGTCCTTGTTGTCGGACTTCTTGAGATCGAATTCACCGAGGCGCTTTCCCCGGGGATTGATTGCGTGCACCCATTCTCCGGCGCCATTGTCGTTGATGATCCAGAGGACATTATCCTGCCGCTGTGAGCGCGCAAGGCCGCTGGCTTCTCGAATGACGGGGTTTTCAAGCTTGCCGATGACGACGGGCATGAGGCCCGGCGCCTGGCCCGCGTCGGAGCAGGCACTGACAAGGAGGAGTATCAGGAATGGTCGGCGCATCAACCTATTGTACGAATAAGACCCGGGTAAAAAAAAGCCCGGCAAGAAGCCGGGCTTTTTTGCTCACAAGACGAGACAAATCAATCACCGAACGTGAAGCCCACTTCCAGTCCCCAGATACGAGGCTCGTTAACGAAGCCTGTGTTGTTGCTGAAGTCGATGAAACCGAGGACATTGTCCTCGTCGGTGATGTTACGGCCGAAAAACGCAATATCGAGACCGGTCACGTCGTTCTTGTAGCCGACGCGAAGACCGCCTTCTTTCTGATTGTCGGTCTGGAATTCAACGGCTTCGTAGAGCGGCATGTTGATCTTGCCGTACCAGACCCAGTCGGTGAACAAGTAGACCTCGGCGTCCGCACCAACCGGTGCGCTGTAGCGCAACGTGAGGTTATGCGATGTCTTTGGCGCCCGCGGGAACGGATTGCCGTCGACCAGAACCTGCGCAGGATTGGCGGGGTTGACCGGATCGAGTGGCGTGCAAAGCCCGGATCCGCAAGGCGCGGTGGCCAGCGTGGAGTCTTGCAATTCCGTGTCGTTATAGCTCGTGCCGAATGTTAGCAACAGGTTGTCGGTCAACAGCAATTCGGCGTCGACCTCGAAGCCGGATGCGACGCCCTTTTTCGAATTAACGACCTGGTTGGTGTTCGTTGCGCCACCGATAATTGACAGCTGCAGGTCGTCAACCTCGTAATGGAAAACGCCGACGTTGAGTCGCATGCGATCGCTTAACAAATTCGCTTTGTATCCGGCTTCGATGGATTCAATTGTTTCAGGTTTTGCAACCGACGGCGTCTCCAGGAAGGCAACATCGCGACCCTGAATCGTCTGTGCACGGAAACCGTTTGAAATACGCGCGTACAGGCTGGCGTCCTCGGTCATCGCGAAGTTGGCACTTAGTTCCCAACTTGTCTGGTCGTCCTCGACACTGATCGGGTCGGCGATAAACGTCGGTATTCCGAGATCCAGCCAGAGCTGGCCGAATTGCAACACCTGGAAGTCTTTCTCGTCCTCCGTGTACCGTACGCCTGCTGTCAGAGTCAGCTTATCCGTGACGTCGTAACTGCCCTGGCCGAAAATGGCCCAGGTTTCGTTTTGTTGCTGAATCTTCGTGTCTTGCTGGCTGACGAAGCCAAAGGAAGCGAACGAGTCCGTCGTCACGACGAGGTCCGAATCAAAGTAGAACGCACCGATCTGCCAGCTAAAGCGACCGTCCGTCTGGCTCGCGAGACGGAATTCCTGCGTGAACTGGTCCGTGTCGGCGCCGTCCTGCGTGACGGATGGCACGAGGATTGTGCCCGGGAACGTCAGCACCGAGCCGCCGAAGACGGGCGATGCCGGGTCGAAAGTTATATTCGATGGAACAAACGCAGAACCGCTGAAATCGACCACGCCACCATCGATGTCGCCGCGGCTGAAGCCGTCGGCCTGCTGGTAGGAGCTGATGGAGACGAGGCTCGCATTGTCGTAATCCCATTGCAGGTTCAAGGTCGTGCCATGCGACCTGTAGACCTGCGGGTTATCGTCGCCGCCATCGTAATAGACGGTGTCACGATCGTAGTTCTGGTTCAGGCCGGCGCTGCCGGTATCGAAGACATTTGCGCGGAAAATCGACGAGGTACCGTTAAGACTTCGATTCTGGTGCAACACCAATGCGCTGAATCGATCGCTCGGTGTCCACAACACCTGTAGTCGGCCGGCGGATTCATCGTAACGGCCCAGTGACTCCTCTTTCGTAAACTGGTTGGTAATCCAGTTTTCACGTGAGCGCGTGAGTCCGGACAGGCGCGCCGACAGCTTCCCGTCGATCAGGCTGCCGCCGACCGCGCCCTCGAAGTTCCTGGTCGAGTACCTCGCGATCGAACCTTTGATGTAGGCGGAGAATTCGTCGTCGGGGCGGCGTGTGTTGACCTTGACGATGCCGGCGGTCGTGTTGCGCCCGAACAGGGTGCCTTGCGGGCCGCGAATGACCTCGATGTTTTGCACGTCAAACAGCGGGAAGCCTTTCAGCACGACGTTTTCCATGACCACTTCGTCCATGACCAGTGAGACGGGCTGAGAGGCCGCCAGGTCAAAGTCGATGTTGCCGAGGCCACGCATGTAAAAGCGTGGCGCAGAGCGCCCGTTCGATGACTCGG
>JABDNG010000101.1 GCA_013001045.1 Woeseiaceae bacterium
TTGCGGCGTCAGATTCTTCAACGTTGTAACAGAGGCCGAGAGACTGCGTATTCTGGGAAAAAGACGCATCCGGAGCAGTGCTTACTGGGGTGGTGCACGAGGTCGGCGGAGGCGACGGATTTGGCACAACGGCTGGTCCGGTCCCGCCGGATCCGCCGCCACAAGCGACCAGGGTCAGGCCGGCCGCATTGAGGATCAATGCGCGTTTTGAAACCACGGTGACCGCTCCCCTTATCTACTAATTGCGTCTTGGGCAGTCTAGCAAAATCGCTGCGTCTGAGGCAGACATCCGATAAATTCTGACCCCCCCGGATATTATGTTTGCACGATTGCATTGCTTCGCATTGGCTGCCGCCGCCAATAGGTTAGCGATCGCCACAGCCATTCAACAGGGCCGAAACGGTAGCGGCTAAGCCACCACGAACTGATTATCATTTGCAACAGGATCACGCCGATGACAAAACCCATTTGCCAGAAGCGCGGAATCTCGCCGTAGAGCCCCAGCCCATAGCCGTAGAACAACGTCGTTAGAATCACGGAATGCATAAGGTAATTCGTCAACGCCATGCGACCGACGGCCGCAAACTTTTGCAGCACGCGCTTGATCGCCCCCGACTGAACGAGCAGCATGACGAGGCCAATGTGGCCGAAGGCAACGATCAGGCTGCCGATGTAATTGGCGATACCGCCAACCCTAATTACGTACTGCTGGTCGAAGTCATGTGCATAAAGATTGAACGCACTGAATACGGTCAGCGGCAGGCCGATCAGATAACCGCCGAGCATGAGATTTCGATAGAAAGCGCTAGGTCGCTCGCCCGTCAGGACGCCGAGCTTCATCAGCGCCATTCCTATCAGCATGAGCGCAGCTACCCTCGAGATTCCATAGAACAGGGTCGTGAAGACCTGCATCGAGAAAACAATCGGTGCGCGATGCGCGACAATGTCGAGATATGTGCCGCTGTAGGCCTCGATGTCCTTGCGAAGGTCTTCGTCGGTCGGCGCCATGAACGCGCGCGTTTCTTCCCAGTCCTTGAGTGTCTTTTCCTGTTCTTCTGTCAGCACCTCACCCGCTTCCTGCAGTGCCGTGAGCTCGATAACTTCAGCCTGGGTCTTCTTCACGTATTCGGACATGCCATAGCTCATGAAAAGTGCAATCGGCAGCAGCAGGCAAGCGATGATAATAAGGGTGCGGGGTTGTCGATTTCGGAATAGAAATACCATCATGCCGATGACGGCGTACATAAACAGGATGTCGCCGAACCAGATCAGGTAGCCATGAACGGCGCCGAGAATGAGTAGCCAGAATTGGCGCCGATAAAAGATGCGGCCGTACTTCGCGTCACGAGCCTCGGCTCGACCCGTCATCAGTACCAGGCCGGCGCCGAACAACATCGCAAAAATGCTTAAAAATTTCTGGTCGAAAATAATATGGGTGAAGAACCAGGTGCCGATGTTATGTAGTTCAGTACCACCCATCGCCAGAGGATTGGCATAAGCGATGAACGGCATCGCGAACCCGTAGATGTTCATTACGAGAATACCGAGGACCGCAACGCCACGCAGAACATCGAGACTGACGATACGCTCGCTGGCTAGCACCGGCCCGGCAGATGCCGATGGTTCGGGGTCAGGTGTTGCGATTAGGTCAACAGTGTCCAATGCGGTGGTAGATCACTCGTAGCGCAGGGCGTCTATGGGATTGAGGCGCGCGGCCTTGATGGCCGGCAGCATGCCGAAAATCACGCCGACGGCCGTACAAAACAACAGCCCAATGATGGCCCATTCGAGCGGCACGACGGCCTCGAATGTCGAGGACATGCCCATTTTGACCATCATATTGCCGATGCCGAAGCCGATCATGACGCCAATAATTCCGCCCAGGTTGCACAGCACGATGGCCTCGAGCAGGAACTGACGCAGGATATTGCGCGGCTTGGCGCCGAGAGATTTTCGAATACCAATTTCTTTGGTCCGCTCCGTCACCGAAACGAGCATGATATTCATGATGCCGATACCGGCGACCAGCAAGGCAATAATGCCGATGACGAACGCGCCGATCTTGACGCCCGCCGTCATCTGGTTGAACTCCCTGATGGTGCTCTCCGAGTTGAAATACTCGAAATTGTCCTCTTCCCCGTGTTTGACGCCCCGCACACGTCGCAGAACGGCCCGTGTTTCCTCGATCGCATCGTCAATGATTTCAGGCGTTCGCGCGTGTACCGTAATATTCACGGATCGCTGAAAGCCATCGTTATCGGTAATGCCGTAGGTATTGAGGAAGGTCGACACCGGCATCAGCACGTAATTATCGTATTGTGAACCGAACGCCGACTTCTTTTCATCGAAGACACCAATGACCTTGTACTTGCGGCCATCGAGACGGATCTCGCGTCCGATGGGATCGACAAACGGGTACAGCTGCTGGGCAATCGCAAACCCGATAACGACGACCTTGCGACCGGCGTGCACATCCATTTGCGAGATATTGCGCCCGTGGCCGACAAAGTGCGTGTTGTTCTGTGGGTATTCGGGCGTGCCCCCGACTATGGATAGCGTGTCGTTGGTCTCCTCGCCGCGGTATTCCGCTTTGAATCCGAAGCTCCATATTTCGGAACCGACGATATCCACCGAGTCGACGTGATCCCGGATCGCCTGCGCATCGTCAAGTGTCATCGGTGGCCGGCGCATCGCCTTGCGGCGTTCTTCATCCGTAGAAAACCCGGATGGCCATTTCTGCACCTGGAAAGTCTGGGCGCCGAGAACACTCATTTCTTTTTCCATCGTTCCCTGGATGACCGAGATACCCGTCATGACAGCGATGATTGATGCCACACCCAGCACAATGCCGACGAGCGTCAGCGAAGAGCGCAGCTTGTTGGTGCGAATCGCCTGAAGCGACATTAGCAGTGTGTCCATGTTTCGCATCGTCGTGCTCCGGTCGCTATTCGTAACGCAACGCTTCAATAGGATCGAGCTTGGCGCCTTTGTAGGCAGGTACGAACCCTGCGAACACGCCAACAATGACCGAGATGATAATTGCTGCAATCATGATGCCGGGCGACAGGCTGGCCGGCATCATTCCCGATGCGTTTATGGCCCCTGCAACGGCGGCAGAGATGGCGATTCCAATCAGGCCGCCCAACAGGCAAATCGCGGCCGACTCAAACAGGAATTGCATCAGGATGCTGCGACGTTTCGCTCCGATAGCCTTACGTATACCGATCTCCCGCGTGCGTTCGGTAACGGACACGAACATGATATTCATGACGCCAATCCCGCCTACAAACAACGCGATGCTCGTGACCAGCAAACCGATGCCAAGGACGGCGCCGACGATATTGTTGAACGCGCCGAGTAGAGAATCGAGTTTGTTGATGGAAAAGTTGTCGTCTTCCGTCGGCCTGAGCTTGCGAATGTTACGCATCTCGCCGATGACCTCGTATTCGAGATCCCGCAAGGCCGCGATCGACGGCGCTTTCACCGCGACGTCAACGTCCATGAAGCGACGTCCGCCGAAAGCCCGAACGAACGTGGAAATCGGTACGAACACCTGGCGATCAAAATTGGGGCCGCCCATCGTGTTGCCGCCTTGTTCTTCGAGCACCCCTGCTACGCGGAAGCGGTGGCGACCAATGTTGATTTCCTTGTTGATCGGATTGACCTGATCGAACAGGTCCTGCGCTACATCGTAGCCAATAATTGCGGCGTTCTTTTTGTAGCGGACGTCGAACTCCATGAGAAAACGGCCGTACTCCGGCATGCGGTTGGTAATGACGGGCATCTTCTCGGTCGTGCCGATTACCGTTACGCCTTCCATCGTCGATGAGCGGTAACGCAGGTCCCGGCGCGTATTGATCGTCGGATTAACGATTGCGCGACCCTGGAATGCGTCTTCGAGTTGTTGTGCCTCGCTGATCGTCAGGTTCGGGCGGTTCCGATACAGGAACCAGTCATTCATGACAATCCATGGCATGCGCGATACGTAGATGACATCGGCGCCTATCGCACCCGCACCCTGCCGAAAAGATGATTGCATGCCATTAAAGACCGTCATCGTGGTCGTCACCGCGACAATACCGATGATGATACCGAGCGTCGTCAACGCGCCGCGCGCTTTGTTGGCAGTAATCGCCTGCCAGGCGATCTTCAACGATTCAACGGTATCAGGTATCAGTTTCATGCAGCCGCCGTATCGGATGCGCGCCGGTCACTTTCAATTTTGCCGTCACGCAGGCGAATCTCACGATTCGCGTGGCGCGCGATGTGATCCTCATGCGTGACGAGGATAATAGTCTGGCCTTCCGAATGCAGGTCATCAAGCATGGTCATTATCTCTTCACCGGTCTTGCTGTCGAGATTGCCGGTTGGTTCGTCGGCGAGGATGATCGATGGATTGAACACGAGGGCGCGTGCAATGGCGACGCGCTGCCGCTGGCCACCCGACAATTCGTTGGGTTTGTGCGCCATGCGGTCGGCGAGACCGACGTTTTCAATCGCTTTTTCGGCAAGTTCACGTCGCCTGGCCTTCGAAACACCCCCGTAGATGAGGGGTAACTCGACATTGTGGAAGATATCGGCGCGTGGAATCAGGTTAAAGGTCTGGAATACGAAACCGATGAGGCGATTGCGAATCTCGGCCAACTCACCCTCGGACTTGGTGGCCACCATCTCACCGTCGAGCGAGTAGGTGCCGCTCGTTGGTACGTCAAGACAGCCGATTATATTCATAAGGGTCGACTTGCCGGAGCCCGATGGACCCATGACTGCAACGTATTCGTTCTTGTCGATGTCGAGCGACACACCGCTTAACGCGTGGACTTTCTCCT
>JABDNG010000132.1 GCA_013001045.1 Woeseiaceae bacterium
GGGGACGGCGCCGTCAACCCGAGCAATGACGAGATCCTCGAGGACCTCGAGATTCTCGTTGCCAATAATTTCAAACTGATTCGCCTCTACGATTCGGGCGAGAATACTTTGTCCACACTGGAGCTCATTCGACAGCACGACTTCCCGATCAAGGTCTTGCTGGGAATGTGGCTCGAAGCGGAGTTCAGTAATCATGAGGGCTGTGCATGGCTGGACGAACCAATACCCGACGAGGAACTGGCGGCCAATGCATCGAAAAATACTGTTGAGGTGCAGCGCGGCATCGAGCTTTCCAGGCGATTCGACGATATCGTCGTCGCCGTCAATGTTGGCAACGAAGCGCTGGTCGAATGGAACGACCACATGGTGCCACTCGAGAAAGTGATCACCTACGTTCGCCAGGTCAAGGCGGCAATCGATCAGCCCGTTACAGTCGCGGATAATTATGAGTGGTGGATACGCGACGGCGCGCCGCTTGCGGCCGAACTGGATTTTCTTGGCATCCACACCTACCCGGCATGGGAAGACAAAACAATCGACGAGGCACTTCCGTACACAATCGAGAACATGCAGGAAGTCAGCGCGGCGTTGCCGGACAAGCCGGTCGCTATTCTCGAGGCGGGCTGGGCGAGTGTCGCCATCGAGTTCGGCGATCGCGCGAGCGAGGCTAACCAGGCACGTTACTTTCGCGAACTGGCCGAATGGGCGGCGGGAGAAAACATCACCGTGTTCTTCTTCGAAGCGTTCGACGAGCCATGGAAGGGTGATCCGGATAACCCCCTAGGTGCGGAAAAGAACTGGGGCTTGTTCAGAGTCGATCGAACGCCGAAACAGGTGATGCAAGTCGTTTCGGCGGCGGATAACGGTTGATCGTATTTTAAGCTGCGAGATAATTTAATGATTGGCAAGCCCAATGTATCGCTGCGTGGATTACGAACTTTTTGCGTCGCCGCGCGTTATGAGAGCTTTCGCACAGCCGGCGAAGAGCTTTTCATTACCGGCTCTGCCGTCAGCCACCAGATAAAGAGCCTTGAGGAGGAGTTGGGTGAGCAGCTCTTTGATCGCACGGGCCGCGAGACAAGTCTCACGGAGACCGGCAGATTGCTGTACGAAGAGGCCAGCCCGTTGATCGAACAACTGGACTCGGTGGTCGCAAAGTTCAAGAAAGGCGCCCGTCGCAGCTCCATTCGCATTTCAGTACAGCCGTTTTTTGCCAGCGAATATTTTGTGCCGCGCCTCAGTGAGTTTGCTGCAGAACACCCGGACATCGATATCCAGGTTGGTACCAGTGACGAGTCCGCCGAGAAACACCCTTCGGATGCTGATCTGTCTGTTCGACTATTCAGGGCGCCTCCGGCGAATATGCCTTCGAACTTGCTTTTCCCGCTGCGCATGGTTCCGGCCGGTTCGCCGGCGTTCAAAAAGGCAATGACGGTAAAGAATAAGAAGATCGTGGGCGACTTCCCGATGATCGTGCATGAAACTCACCCTAAAGCCTGGTCCCAGTGGTCAGCCGCAGCCGGCGTGCAGCTTCCTGACGACAGCAAGGTCATCCGACTCGATTCGATGATTGCCGCCGTGCGAGCGGCGCAACGCGGAATCGGGGCAGCGTTGGTACCGGTACCGATCGGCGATCTGTGGTTCAAGGAGGGTAGTATCGTGCGGCTGTTCAAGAAGGAGTTCGTCGCTGACGTCAGCTACTACCTGGTCTGCACTGAGGACCGGGCAGACGATGAAAACGTCAGTCTGCTGCGAGACTGGATAGTCAGGAACTTCGCTGATTCCACTTGAGCGTTTCTCAACTCAGACCTGAATTCTTTTCGTTTGTGGTCTTTTCCCCGGATCCCTATTGTTCACGCGTAGACCGGGGCAACCCGGCCCGACAACTGTGAAACATAGTTCGTTAAGGAGAACAGACCATGTTTGAGAAAGCCAAACCAGCAAGAGATGCTTTCACCTTTAGCCTGGACGGAATGAAGACGATTTCGTCGTTCACTTTCGCGCCGGCTATTGCCGACGATCGAATCAACAAGATTCCGGATGAGCAAGCAAAGCAGGTCCGAGACAGCGCGGTGCTGAAGCCGCGTCTGTGGCAGCGTCTGCGTCGTCAGCTTGCCTGAATCACTCACCCTCCTTGTGCCCTGGTCATCAGCCGCCGGATCCAAAATTTGAAGTCGGCACGGCATTTCGAGTAGATTCTCCAATTGTTGCCAATCGCGGGAAGTTGATTCGTGGTCTTTCATACTCAGAAAATACTGCGACGCTTCCCGTCATTGTTGTCGCTGATTGTCATTTCAGCATGCGGCGGAGGCGGCGGTGGCAGCGGTACGCCACCCGTCGTAGCCCCACCGCCACCGTCAACACCGCCGCCGGCAGTCAACGTCAATATCGCGGACCCTGTCCTGACCGTGGCAAACAACGCCCCCATATCGCCGGGCGACACGTTGAACCTGGTATGGAGCGACGAGTTTGACGGCGCGCAGCTGGATCCGGAAGTGTGGTTCTTCGAGAGCGGAGACGGCAGTCAATACGGAATTCCCGGCTGGGGCAACAACGAGCTGGAGTGGTACTTACCTGACAGCGCGGAATTGAGCAACGGTGTGCTGATTATGACTGCCCGCAGAGAATCGCAGAGCGGCAAGAACTTCACATCGGCCAGAATCAACACACGCGACCGCTTCGCTTTTCGTTACGGCCGCATAGAAGCGCGCATGCGTTTGCCGGGCGGGCAGGGCTTGTGGCCGGCATTTTGGTTACTGCCGCAGGATGACACCTATGGCGGTTGGGCGGCCTCGGGCGAGATCGACGTGATGGAGGCGGTGAATTCTGCAGCATCGGGTGGCAGCACCGTCTACGGTACGCTCCACTACGGTGGAGAGTGGCCTGCTAACGACTCTTCGGGTAGCCAGTACCAGGTGTCAACCGATGTCACTACCGAATTCCATGACTACGCGCTGGAATGGGACGAGACCGAAATGCGTTGGTATGTAGACGGTGTTCTTTACGCCATGCAGAATAGCTGGTACTCATCGTCTGCTGCTTTTCCGGCACCCTTCGACCAGACTTTCTACATACTCTTCAACGTCGCTGTTGGTGGTAACTTCCCCGGCGCGCCGAATGCGTCAACCGTATTCCCCGTGGCGATGGAAGTCGACTACGTCAGGGTCTACTCGGGCGCTCCGTGACGGTTTCGTGGCGCGATGTCCGATCGGCAAGGCAGATTACAATAATCCTCAAGAAACTAAACATCAATATAGAGTGTTCGCTATGGCGGGATTAAGCTTCGGCAAGGGCATGAATAAAGTCTGCGATACGCTCGCAGTCATGCTGATGTTCTGTGTGCCGCTCGTATGTCATGCACAAGTCGACAAGGTCACGACGTACAAGGACGAAAACGGCTGGAAACTGCAGGTCAACGGAGAAGACTACTTCATAAAAGGCGTAGTCTGGAGCTACACGCCTCGCGGCGAGAACCACACCTACAACCTGTTCGACCAGTCCGACGATTGCATCAGGAAGGTGCTTGATTACGAATTTGGCCTGATGAAGGCTATGGGCGTGAACACGATTCGCAGCTTCACGATGATACCGCCGGAATGGGTGACCTACATCTACCGTGAGTACGGCATCATGTCGGTCATCAATCCGTTCATGGGTCGCTATGGCTACAACGTGGGTGGCAAGGCGATACAGTTTACCGACTACTCCGATACCCTGACGCGCGAAACCCTGAAGCGGGATATGCAGGAATTTGTCGTGCGCTACAAAGATGTGCCAGGCGTATTGATGTTTGCCTTCGGTAACGAAAGCAACTACGGCCTCTCCTGGTCCAGCTTCGAAATCGAGAACCTGCCGGAAGGCGAGCAGAACACGGAAAAGGCACGATTCCTCTACAGCTTGTTCAATGAGGTCATGGCTGCGGGTAAATCCATCGACCCGAATCACCCGTTCACGATTGTTAACGGCGATATCCAGTACATCGACCTGATCGCAGAGTTGTGCACCGACATGGATTTGCTGGGAAGCAACGCATACAGGGGTACGGGCTTTACGTCACTGTGGCAAGACGTCGATGAAAAGCTGGATCTTCCGGTTGTGTTTTTCGAGTTTGGTAGCGACGCTTTCAACGCGCGTGAGCTGGCCGAAGACCAGGAGTCCCAGGCCCTGATTCTGAAAGACCAGTGGCAGGAGATGTACAACAAGGCAGCCGGCAACGGCGAAGAGGGCAACGCCATCGGTGGATTCGTCTTTGAGTGGCGCGATGAGTGGTGGAAATACCTGCAGAACGAGAACCTCGACATTCAGGACAACAATGCGTCCTGGTCGAACCAGGCGTATTTATTTGATTGGGTCGAGGGGGAGAACAACATGAACGAAGAGTGGTTTGGTATCACCGCTCTTGGAACGCCCAACGCCGACGGTGTTTCCACGGCCAGGCCCAGGTTGGCCTACGATGTGCTGTCAAAGATCTGGCAAATGGATCCTTATACGCATGAGAAAGCTGCGTTCAATCAGAAAATCAACGAATTGACCATGGACTTCTGCGCCCTGCAAGGCGAGGTGCCGTTACCAAATAGCGAAAATAAGGATAGTAGGCAGTAGCCGTTAATCTCGACAGCATCCGCTCCGTTCGTTGAGCGTGGTTCAGCGCGGCGCGGGCCCGGTGGACTCACGGATCTTGATCGTTGCCGGTATGACCACCGGACCATCGTCGCCCTTGTCCTTGGAGTTGCCTTTGATCAGCATGGCGGCGGCCGTTTCTGCCATACGATCCAGCGGCTGCCGTATGGTCGTAAGTGCAGGCTCGACCTGCCGGGCCAGCGCGATATCGTCGAAGCCCGCCAAGGACAGCTGCCCCGGTACATCAATTCCAAGGCGATTGGCGACGCGCAGAGCGCCGGCAGCCATGTCGTCGTTGGCGGCAAAAATCGCAGTCGGTGTTTTCTTGACCTTGAGCAGCGTCTCGGCACAAGCCTCGCCAGAGCCGAACGAATTATCGCCGGCGGCGACGAGCGTTTCAGAGAATTCCAGGCCACTTTCTTTCAGTCCGTCCTGGTAGCCGAGAAAACGCTTGGCGACGGCCTTGTGGTCTGGATCACCCGTTATGAATGCAATACGTTTATGGCCCAGTCCCGCAAGGTAGCGCGTCATTTCGGCACTGGCTTCGCGATCGTTTGTTGACACGGTAAGTTTCTTGCTACTGTCATTACCAGGAGACAGTCGCACGCAAGGGGTGCCAGTAGACTCGATAGCGCGGACGATCTTTGGCATGTTTGACAGCGGTGCGGCAACGATGATGCCAGCCGGTCGCGTCTCTTCGATCAACTCCTTAAGTTCGATCCCGACATTTTTCTTGCGAAAGTCGCAGGGGTGAATCAGCAACTCGGAGTGGGCCGACCTGCAGGCCTCGAGCGCGCCTTGCTGCAAATCCAGTATGTAGCCGCCGCTGGGCATTTCGTACGCTGCCGGGTCATCGTAGACGAGACCGATTAGATGCGATCGTTGGCTCGCCAAATTCCGTGCGGACTGATCGGGCCGGTAATTGAGCACGGCGATGGCATTGTCGACGCGTTCCTTGGTCGACGGGCGCACGTTCGGCTCATGGTTAACGACGCGCGACACGGTCTTTATCGATACGCCGGCGACCTTGGCCACGTCGAATATGGTGGGCCTACTGGACATGGGGCCCGACCCTGTCGTATTGAATCAGTCTTATTCGCATTCCATGCAATTACAACCGGTTTTGACAACGCTGTCAAATTAGTTCTCTTTACAAACCAACTACTTGGCTGGAATGCGGTGTTACGAAATTAGAGAAGAAGTTCGGCGTAGCGTTCCTTCATCACCAGCTTGGGACGCCGCTCCACGTCAAATAAACCCCAGTGTTTTTCCGGTTCCAGCAGATCGGGTGAGCCTTTCCAGGGCTCATCGAACGCTTCAAATACAAATGTCAGGATCTTCTCTTTGGTGGTCCACGCGAGCAACTGTTCGTAGTAACTTGCCTGCAACTCCTCGGACGCATTCCAGGGTTCGATGCCGCGCCCATTTGACGCCGTCGTCCAGCCTGCTTCGGTGATCACGACAGGTTTGCCGGGGTAGTGATCTACAACCGAGTGATAGTTGTGCTTCGTATACTCGAGCGCATCTTCTATCGTTCGGTATTCCCAGGCCGGATAGGTGTGCACCGAGATGAAGTCCAGTTCTGCGGCCAGCGGCTCCAACTTGTATGTCCAGGGGACGTAGTTTTCGCAAAAAGTAATCGGTTGGCTGATATTTTTTTTGATTTTTTGCACGTAGGCAACCAGGTTCCTGACCGGGACCATGTGATCGCTCCATTCGACACTCGCTTCATTGCCGACGGACACCGAGAACACCGTATCCGCGTATCGGTTCGCCAGAGAAATCAGTACGTCTACCTGCATGGCGTTTCTGCGCCGATTGCGATCAAGTGTCTCTTCACTGAAATCGGCTCCCCACGGACAATGCGGGTTGCTCATCTCGGCAGCCATATCGACGCCTAGCATCACTTTGAAATCCAGGCCCTCGTTTTTAATCACGCCGAGCACGGTTGAGGCATGCGGGGTGCAGTCGTAAAGCCTCAGGAACTTCCAGTTTTTTGCGAGTATCAGCAGGTCTTCCCTGATCTCATCGTACGAGGGGTAAACGAGGCCAGGGCACTGACCGTCGCGGTAGCCTGAATAGCAGATCGCGTTACCGTGATCGAGTGTCGTGCCACTGCCATTGCTGATACGAGCGTTGAGCTTATCAATCATATTTGCAATTACCGTCTTTGTCCCAAATGCCCCAGTAGGCACCGACGTCGCCTTCGGCATCCACCTTCCAGGTCTCGTCAAACGCCGAGAAGTAGAAAATTTCAATGCCTTCTTCTTCAGCCCATTGGTACGCGTTAATGAAATACTTGATGGCATTCTCGAATGACGGCACCGCGCCGCCTTCCGGCGTGCCGACGTTTGGCCAGCCGGTTTCACTGATGATCACTTTCTTGCCGTTCGCCGCATGTACGGCACGGCGGTACATCTCCTTCATGTAGAGGAGGGCGTGGTCGGCGGGACATTCCTCCCAGAAGGGATAGCAGTTGGCAAGGATGACGTCGCAGGCCTCTGTCACACGGGGGTGGTCGACGAACAGGAAGTAGGCATCGACGTAACCGACTTCGACGCCCGGGGCCGCCCGCTTGGCGCGATTGATATAGTCAATGAGTTCGTCTTCGGTCAATTCGCCGCGTAGGAGGACCTCATTGCCGACCGCGAGAATATCTGCATGGCCGGCTTTGGCAATTTCGATGGCGTTGGCCATCTCCACCTCGTTTTGCTCTAGATCGTCATCCAGCCATACGCCAACCATGGTCTTCAGGCCATTCTCCGCAGCAATTCGCGGGATCAGTTCTTGCCCTTCCTTGCAGGAGAAGGAACGTATCCAATGAACGTGTGGTTGCACAAACGCCAATCGCTCGCGGATTTGCGCTTCACCGACCTCGGTACCCGGGCCCTGGCCCTCGACGTAGGGGCTGAAACAAATCCCATGAATTTTCGACGCCAAGAGCTGGCGTACGAGTGCGCGAAGGTCGTCGACGGAGTGCTTGGCAAAATCGACCCCAACCAGCGACAGGGGTCTCTTGTAATAGTTGGACATTGAAGCCTCTCTAGAAAAAGCAAGCGGAAACAGGAGCGAAAGATTGACTGCCGCTCATTCTGCGAACAACAGGTTTGCTCCGAATCTCACGGTGAGTTGACGAATCCGGCCGCTGCGTTTGAAAAGCTCAGCGCTGATTTCGGGCGACAATGTCAACTGCGAATTACTTTCCTTATTGCCATCGCTCCATAAGACGGTCAGGGCAGGTTCGACCTTGTCACTAAGCACGTAGACGATCGGCACCTGGCACCAGGTAAATGCAAGCCCTGAAACCGGCACGTCCAGCTCCTGCCAGTTGCCATCGACATCGAGGAAGCGGAATTTCCGGGCTTCACGCACAAACTCCCGCGCCCGAAGAAGCTTGGGTTCAAAACGCACGGCACCGTCATCGACTCGCACGCCAAGCTCACCGAAGCGTGACAACACCTCTTCTTTGACTTGTCCTGTCATCCCCGGTTGCTTGGCACCCGAGTGCTTTGGCGTATGGGAGTAGGGATCGGTTGGAAACGCGCCATACTCGGAAGGCGTCTTGTTGAAACCGATGCCTTCACGAACACGATAATACAATTCCCCAAGCCGGTGGCTTACCGCCCGATCGGCTTCTTGGTCGAGCGCCGCAAAGTAGTTCTCCTGTACGGCCAGCAATAGCTTGGCCACCATGTGCCAGTAGATGCTGCCGAGGCCTTCGAATCCGAACATGCCGCCGGAACGCCCGGTAAACGCGCGATGGTTGAAGACCTCTTCATACAGCGCCTGCAACTGTGTACGCGCGGCGTCAATCTGGTCGCCGTATTCTGCGACAAGTGAATCGAGTTCGGCGTTCAGCTCGCCAACGTTGGTGAAGTCGGCATTGAAGCGATAGCAACCGTCCGCGTCGCGCATGACAATACGATGATCGCCATCGGCAAGCATTTTTTGCAGCATCGGGATCGCAGACACCTGGTTCGCAGGAATCCGGTTCTTTTCCAGGAATGTCGGCAAGGCCCGATCGGGATAGAGCATGAAGGATTGTTGATCGGGCCGGTACACGTCGCTCGCGAACAGGGCTTCCACCACGTCAACGGCCTCATCCGCTGTGATAGCGCCGGCACTCAATACGGCCACCTGGCCTTCAAGCATCGGGTAAAGGCTGTGGTACGCCACGGTTTCCTGTTGCACGTCGAGAAGGTTATAAGCGTGATACATGCCCTCAGCTCGCTTGTTCGTGCCGATGCTGTGGTCGATCGCAGCCAGGGCGTCGTCCAGCATGCTCATTATTCGATCCGGCTGTTGCGTTACCTTTCCTGTGAACGATTCCGCCTTGTAAACAAGCCCTCGATAACGGCTGGCGGCCTGGCCCAGTTCAACAAGCGACACGTAGCGTTGCGCCGCACTGATCGGGTTTGCGCCCAGCAGCGGCCGGGCGTTGCTCAGTGCGGTCGCCGTTTCGTCCAGCCATTGGCTGACTTTGCCGGACAGTTCGATTGTCCTGCCGTCCTCTGCCAGTAGTTGCTGCAGGAACCGGACGTAGCGACGCATGTAGTACAGCGTGACCATCGACAGGCCCTGGCCAACGAGGGCGTTATTGGCGTCATTCCACTCGGGGCGCTGGGTGTTCATCCAGATGCCGCCGTCGATGACGAGGTTGCCGAGCTTGCTCAGCAGCGGCACCAGCAGCTTCTCGAGCAGGTTGACCTGGTACACCTCACCATTGGCATCAAGAACAAGCTTGCCGTCGGCGCCCATGCTGGCGACGCGTTCTTCAATGCGTTCGGCAAGACCCTCGTCGTAGTCAACCGTGCTCTTGGGGTTTTCGAGCAAGGCTTCGAATGGCCGAATTCGGTACGGCACGTTGGCGTAGCAGAAGATCGGCTCATGCAGCAGGTCCTCGATCCGGCTTGGATGAAAAGACCTCGACAGTTCCAGTAACTTCTGCAAATAAATGATCTGGTGATCGCCCCAGTAGCCGATATAACTCCACGGGTCATCCGGTTCCTCGACTTCCCAGTCGATGCCTTCCTTGGTGATGCGGTAGGGGTTGTAGCCATCCATGGTCGACGCGTTGACGAACTTGGCGATGATGTTCTCGAGAAACTCGGGATAGCTGAAAGCCAGTGCCTCCCAGTTCTGGAAAATGTCGCGCCAGTTGCCCTCGTAGGACAACAGCCGATTGCCATCTTCGTCTTTCAGTTTGATGGCGAATTCGTTCCACGGTCGACTCGGGTCGCCGTGCCGTCGGCCAAACGTAATCGGCAAGTACTCATAACTCAGGCGTATCAGCTGACCATCATCTTGTTCCCATATTTTCGAAAGCAGCTCGCTGAAGGTCAGCTTGTCAGGCAAGCCATCCAGCAGTACTCGATTTCGTTGATAGACGTCGTGATTAAAGCTCGCGATCGTTTTGACAAAATCCCACGACCATACGTTGTACTGGTCGTCAAAGATGCCACCGCGCAGGACGTTGAACAGCACGTTGGCATAATGGTGCACGGCAACGTTTACTTCCGCGGCTGCCTGGAAGCCGTCTGCACTGGCCATTATTCGTGCCAGCTCGTCGGATCCGCGATCGACCGAACCGGCGATTGCCGCGGCTACCTCGTCGGGACGGGCCAGTTGCTTCTGCAATTCGATCACCTGGCCCTGGCTACGTTCGATGTCAGCCACGATCTGCCAGTGCTGAGAAGCGTTCGCCGCGAGCTTGAGTGAAGCACTGACCAGGTAGGCACCACGAATACCGCGCCTTTGAACCTCCTGTTCAAGTGTCGCGCCAACGCGGAAGTTGCCAAGCTGCTCCGACGATATGAGCACAGTCTGCTTTTCGAGGCCCAGGCAAAAGACGGTGTTGGCCCGCAGCGACTCGCAGGGCTCGGCGCGATCCGTGATGCCGGAGTAGAGTGTGAACAGCGCCAGCCCGGTATGCTCGTCGAGCTCCGTCCACTTATACGCGTCGACTAGGTTGCTCGTATTCGTTTGGGAGATTCGCGGCGTGCCGGCCGGCAGGATGTTCTGCAGGCCATCGACAACGTCCACGTCGATTCGTTTGTTGCTCAGGTTTTGCAGTTCACATTGTCGTGTGAAACCGTAACTGCCACTCGTAGCCCAGGTATAGCGAAACGCGAGCTTCAGGTCGTGGTTGATCTCCTCGAAGCACAGCTTGCTGCCCAGGCGATTCTTGTAGAGATTGCGGCTGACCGCAAAACGCCCATCCTGTTCCCGATTGTAGGGTTCCCAGTTATAGCGCTCACCGTTCACTTTCACGCGCACGATGGTCTTGCTGCCCGTGTGGGTGGTGCTTTCGTGGATCCTGTCGACCGTGATGTAAGGGAACAGTGCTGTTTCAGGCGAGACCCGGCCTGCCGTCAGCCCTCCGGTCGATGAGATAAACATCCAGTGGTCACTGCCGGAAATGACACTGATGAAAAACGACTCCATCTTGTCGACGTTGTGTATCGCGTAAAAACGTTCCCCGTCAATGTCCATGAATTCACCGGACACGGCATCATCGTGTTTGATTACAGTTTTCAAGAGCTGTTTCATTATTTTCTTCTTTATTTAGTCGGTCAGAACCAGGGAGCCAAATAAACCGGCGTCGATCCAGCCGCGATCCTTGGGTCCCTCGGCAACCAGCTCGGAGCCGATGAAATTCTCGCGCAGTTCGCTGCCGTCATTGTCGCAATAAGCGACCATGAGCCCCATTACTTTGCCGGCGGACAAAGTTACGGGTTTGTTGTCGTCAGAGCCATCCACGTAAGCGTCGGTGTAAATGTCGATCGCAAGTTCCCAGGTGACTGTATTGCCGTTCTGTTTCCAGCGGCTCTCGACATGGTGCGAGTAGTTGCGAGCTTTCTCGTCGGTGCCGATGTCGATCGCCTGGTTATCCAGCGACATGTGGTAAGCGAATGCGTTGTGGTTGAATTGATGGTCACCGCCAGAGAAGTCTTCATCGAGAAATATTTCGAGACAGTCGTCATCCCAGTACTGCACCAGCGGATCGCGATGGGTGTCGATCAGGATGTCATCGGTGAACTCGCCGAGGATGTAGATCTTGTCCGCCGTCCATACGACTTTATAGCGACCCTGAAAATCCTCTGCCGTGTACTCGGGTCCCAGCCAGCGCTGCTTTAGTTCTTGCCACCGGGCTTGCTGCCAGATGGCTTCGTCTGCCACGCCGTCGATGATCGGCGCGACCTTTGCTTTGGGCGCCCGGTATTCAGTGCGGTCGGCATAGTGTGCCGAATCCGCGCACGCAGTTGTCGTTGCAATTGCGAGCGAGGCTGTAATCAGCAAGTGCGCGAAGCGTGTCTTCGTATGCATGAGTCGAATCCTCCTCATAGTGCCCGGGCGACGGCAACCGTTCGATCCACGACCTCATCGACTTGCAGCTCGGTATAACCCGCGAGGCTTACGCCGATGCGCCCGGCCCAGGGGCGTGTCCAGGCATCCGGAATCGGCGAGCCCGTCAGTCCAAACAACCCGCCGACCGTCGCGCCGTTGCAGTCCGTGTCCCAGCCAGCCGCGACGGCGTCTCCAATCGCGGCGCCAAAGTCGCCGTTCGCCGAGCACAGTGCCCAAACGACAAGCGCGAGATTGTTGAGCGTGTGGACGGGTGACATACCGCTATATTTGTCGTGTAAGTGGTTTACTGCAGCGGGCTCGCCGGCCAGTTCTCGTCCCAATTGCACGGCTGCGGCGGCTTCGCTGTCGTCGGGAATCTGCTCGAGTGCCACGTCAAGAGCCTCGTCGAGATCTTTGCTCGCCGGAATCGCGGCGCCAAGCGCCGCAATGAACGCCGCACCATGGACGCCTTCGCCACGATGCGATAATGATGCGTCGCGGCGCGCGAGTTCCGCCGCGAGGGCAGGGCGACCCGGACACACCCAGCCGTAGAGGTCTGCGCGGATCTGGGCGCCAATCCACTCGTTGAATTCATTGTCCGAACATTCGGTGAGATCGAATCCGGGCTCATCGCCGTTCACGAACTCGTCCGCCATGTTGTAGAGCAGGGTGCGATAGGCCGCGCGCTCGGCGGTCCAGGTCGCGCCTGCCGGCAGCAGACGCAGCCAGGCACGTGCAACATCGGCTGGTTCGAAGGCAATCCCCTTGTCTTCGAGCAGCAAAAGCGCCAGCAGCGTGTAGTTAATGTCATCGTCCGGCTCGGCGCGCTCGATATTGTCGCGGCAACTGTTGCGTCCCAGCCGATCGACGATGGTCCCCTCAACGAGAGGCACGTAGTCGCGCAGCGGCAGGGCACCTGATTCTTCCAGGTAGGCTTTTAGGCCGGTTTGCCCTTGCTGAAACGAGAGCATTTCGACCGGTTTTCCCAGCATGCAGCCGGAAACCCGGCCCTCCCAGGCGGAGCGTATGCGAGACGGGTCGACAGTAATCGCGTGCAAAATCAGCTCCTTGGTGCAATAACGCCCGGGATCAGGCCGAGCATTGTATGCGGTATTGACAGCGCTGTCATCAAAAAATACTGATTTCCTTCGGAGGATCGGGGGATGGGGCAACTCTGATGTTGACAGCGTTGTCAGAATCACGTAAAAAGCAGTAATGACAGCGTTGTCAGCGACAACTGAAACGAATCTCAGCGGTCGCGGACGCAAGAATATTCAGCCGATCACCGGTTACATCTTGATAGCAAGCTAGGGGGCTTGAGCATGCAAAAACCAATTTTTCACCGTAATCCGTTGGCCGCGAGCGTGGCACTGGCGCTCGGCGCGACCGCATTTTCGCCTGTCGTAGTCGCTCAGGAAGAGGAAGTCATCGAGGAGATCGTGACGACCGGTATCCGCAGCAGCCTGATGAACTCCATGAACACCAAGCGTAATTCGGACGGTGTTGTGGACGCGATTACCGCCGAGGATATTGGCAAGTTCCCGGATACGAACCTGGCCGAGTCGCTGCAACGCATCACAGGCGTGTCAATCGATCGCTCGCGCGGCGAGGGCAGCAAGGTCACCGTTCGAGGCTTTGGTCCCCAATTTAACCTGGTCACGCTGAATGGCCGGCAGATGCCGACTCACTCGGCGCTCAGCCGCTCCTTCGACTTTGCAGATCTGGCCGCAGAAGGCGTTGCAGGCGTCGAGGTGTACAAGACGAGTAACGCGTCGCTGCCGACCGGCGGAATTGGCTCTACGATCAATATCAAGACGACCAGGCCTCTGGACTTGCGGGACAGGGTCCTGTCATTCGGCGTCAAAGGCGTGAATGACACCTCCACCGACAGCGGCTCGAGCTTCACGCCGGAAATTTCGGGCATCTACGGTGACACTTTCGCAAACGACACCATCGGCGTGTCTTTGTCTGCCATATACCAGGAGCGCGATAACGGCCTCGAAAAGGCATCGGTGAACGGATGGACGCCCTCGTCGGCTGACGTACAGTGCTGCGACTGGGGCGCCTCGAACGTTTCCTGGGGTGCGATACCCGACAACGGTAACCAGGTAAACCGACCGGCCGTGGGTTCCGGCGCTGTGCTGGTTATCCCCCAGCAGTTGCAGTACACGCGTGAGGAATTCACGCGTAAGCGCATCAATAGCCAGCTGACCCTGCAGTGGGAGCCCGTCGAGGACATAACGACTACGCTGGATTACACCTTCGCCCAGAACGAACTGGACAGGTCGTTTAACGACTTTTCCTCGTGGTTTGCCTGGGGCAATGCGCCGGTACAATTCTCGGAGTGGACCAACACCGGCGATATCGCCAGATACGATGAATTCAACGGTTCTGGCGACACGCCGATGGGATCCGGGCTCAATGCAAATAAGAGTACCAACAGTTCGGTCGGCTTCAATTTCGAGTGGCGTCCGACTGACCGGCTGTCGCTCGAGTTCGACTATCACGACTCGACGGCCGAGGTTGAACCGAACAGCCCGTTTGGCAGCAGCATGTCCCTGGCGATCACGTCGGGCTTGCGTGAGTCGACCTATGCGGACTGGACGACGGACTTGCCGGAACTGCGTGTGGACATCGTTGGCGGTGGGCAGCTTTCAGCAAACGACATGTTGATTGGCGGCAGCGTATTCTCGAATAACTGGGACAAGATGGATATCGACCAGGCCAAGATCGCCGGTACATTCGATTTCAACGACATTGCGAGCGTTAATTTCGGCATCCAGACGACCAATGTCGACAACCGCAGCGCTTCGACGACCGTTCAGCGTGATACCTGGGGCGGCGTTGGCGCACCGGGGGATATCGCCGACCTGCTGAGCGTCTCTTCGATGGCCGGGTGGTTTGACGAAATCCCGGGTGGTACGAACCCGGACCGTCAAAACTTTATTTTCACCTGGGATACGGCCGCACTGATACAGCGCGCTCGAGAGCTTGAGGCTGCCGGGACGTTCATCGCGGGTAACGCTATCAACGGATCCTGTGGCGATTCCTTATGTCCGTCGTTCGATTCCCGCGTAGGTAACGATGTCAATGACAAACGTACGCAGGAAGAGCAGGTCGCCGTATATGCGCAACTCAACCTCGACCTGACCTGGGGCGACAGGCCCGTGAATCTCGATCTTGGTTTGCGTTACGAAGAGACGGACGTTACTTCCCAGGCGCAGGTGCCTAACATCGACCGTCTCGAGTGGGTGTCCGGTAACGAGATCTCCGTCATCGCCGAGCAGGATGCGAGCGGAAGGGCTGTTCTCGGCTTTACCCAACTCACCGGCAAGTACGATCATTTGTTGCCGAATGTCGACTTCAATATTGAAGTCATCGATGACGTGCTCATCAGGGCCTCTTACAGCCAGACGATCGGTCGACCGGGCTATGACGCCATCCAGGGTGGCATCACCGTCGCGGGCCCGTGCCGCGTAGACGGCTGTGATGCCTTTTCGGGTAATCCCGGCTTGTTGCCGCTCGAAGCTCAGAACACCGACCTTTCGGTCGAGTGGTACTTCGACGAAGCCAGTTACGCTGCGGTGGGGTACTTCTACAAGGACGTGGCGAATTTCCCCGGTTCGGGACGGACAAATCTGGTGCTGTTTCCTGAGCTGACAAACCCGGCCCAGGGTGGCCTGGCAGCCCAGGCAGCCACGGCTCTCGGTACCCAGAACTCCGATGCGATTCGGCAGTACATTGCTGACAATTTCGCGGGTGACCCGAGTGTCAGCTTCTTCCCTGACGGTACGGTGATAATCGCAAGTTCACCTAATAACGACCCGACCGTAATGACCTTGCAGCAACCGCTGAATGAGCGGGAGGCAATCGTTGACGGCTGGGAACTTGCGCTTCAGCATACCTTCGGAGAAACCGGCTTTGGCTTCATCGCTAATGCGACTTTCGTTGACGCGGACGTGGCGGTCGATGTGAACTCCCTGGAACCGCAGTTTGCGCTGCCCGGCCTCAGTGACTCGGCGAACTTCGTCGCCTTCTATGACAAGGACGGCATCCAGGCGCGAATCGCCTATAACTGGCGCGATACATTCCTGAACGGTTTCGGTATGACGGGGAGTAACCTCCCGCGGTTCACCGAGGAATACTCCCAATGGGATGTCAATGCTAGCTACGACATCGGCGATAACTACACGGTATTCGTAGAAGGCATTAACATCACCGGCGAAACGTCCCGTGAACATACCTTGCAACGGAACATGTTGATGCAGGCTCTGCAGACCGGGCCAAGATATACCGTTGGGTTCCGCGGCGCCTTCTAGGCGCATTGCCCGCGGGCCAACCCGCGACCTGATAGACGATGGCCGCCACGGCGATTGCTGTGGCGGCCATCGTTGTCTTAAACTGCTGGTCCGCAATTACAGAACATCATGACGATGTCGGATCCCGTTAACACAGTGGTCATTGTCGGCGGCGGTACGGCAGGATGGCTGACGGCTGGCTTGCTCGCCGCCGAGCATCGGTGTGGCCAGGAGTCAGGCCTGAAGGTCGTGCTCATCGAGTCGCCGGATGTCAGTCCGATCGGCGTGGGCGAAGGTACCTGGCCCACGATGCGCACCAGCCTGCAGACGATGGGCGTCTCGGAGACCGACTTTGTTCGCCACTGCGATGCGAGCTTCAAGCAAGGCACGCGCTTTATCGGCTGGCTCCACGGTCAGGATGAATCCTACTACCACCCCTTTTACCTGCCTCCGCGATTCCACGAAATCGACCTTGCGCGTCACTGGCAGCCGTTGCGAGAGCAGGTCAGCTATGCCGACGCCGTGACGCCGCAGAGCCAGGCCTGTGATCGTGACCTGGCGCCAAAACAGATTACGACGCCTGAGTTTGCCAGCGCGCTCAACTACGGTTATCACCTTGATGCCGGCAAGTTTTCGAAGTTTCTTGAGGGGCATTGCGTCGAGAAACTTGGGGTGTCACACATTCTCGACAACGTCGTGGCGGTTAATGCCGCGGATAATGGCGACATTCAGTCACTGAGTTTAAATTCAGGGGAGACTGTTCACGGCGACTTGTTCGTCGACTGTACCGGCTTCGCGGCTTTGCTCCTCGGCAAGCACTATGACATTCCGTACTGCAGCAAGCGGGACTACTTGTTCAACGACCGGGCGCTCGCGATTCAGGTACCGCGCGGATCCCCCGACGAAGCCATTGCCTCTACAACTTTGTCAACAGCACAGCGTGCCGGCTGGATATGGGATATTGCCTTGCCCAAGCGCCGTGGCGTCGGCTATGTATATTCCAGCGCGTACACCAGTGACGAAGAAGCCGAAGCCGATTTACGCCATTACATCTCGGAAACGGCTGATAAGGATTTTGGCGAAACGTGCAGCCCCCGGCAGATCAAGTTCAGCCCGGGGCACCGGGAAAAACTGTGGCACAGAAATTGTGTTGCTATTGGCCTGTCTGGTGGGTTCGTCGAACCACTCGAAGCATCGGCACTGGTGATGGTCGAGTTATCGGCAAAAATGCTGAGCGAACAGCTGCCGGCTAACCGCTCGATAATGGATATTGTCGCCAGGCGCTTCAATGAAAAATTCCTGTATGATTGGCACCGCATCATCGAGTTCTTGAAACTGCACTACGTATTGAGCAAACGCGACGATAGCGACTACTGGCGGGACAATAGGGACCCGCGAACGATCCCGCCCGACCTTAAAGAGTCGCTCGAACTTTGGCGGTACCAGTCTCCCCGTTACCAGGACTTGTTTCACGCGGATGAGCTCTTTCCTGCGGCCAGCTATCGCTACGTACTTTACGGGATGGACTTTGAGACCGAGGGGCCAAATGAGCAGCGGCGTTCGGACGTTGCGAGCCGGACCGAAGCCGAAAGTCTCTTTGGCGACAATATCAAGCGCACGAAGCAAGTGCTGAAAGCGCTTCCGACGAACAGAGAACTGATCAGCAAGATCCATGAGTTTGGATTTCAAAAGATCTGACCGCGCGGGCTAACGGAGTCGACATGGCGAATAACTATGTAATGTTGAATAACGTCGAGCATCAGAACGTTAAGGTAATTACGGATCGGTCCGCGCAGTACGGCGACGACGTCGAGTCTGCGCTAACCTTTCCACTGGAATTCCGAAACATCCAGTCCTGCTATCCGATCTTTTTTCGAAAAGACGCCACTACTGGACAGTTCTCGCCGGTCGCCCTGTTCGGCTTTCAGCCCAGGGAAAACCTTTACCTCACTGATGACGGCTGGGATGCGCATTACATCCCTCTCATGATAAGGCGACATCCTTTTCTCATCGGATTTCAGCAGGTTCAGGACCAGGGCGATACCAGGCAGGCGGTCGTGTCGATCGACATGAACAGTCCTCGCGTCAACGAGACCGAGGGCGAAGCCCTGTTCCTGGAGCACGGTGGGATTTCGGACTACCTGTCAGCGATGACCGAGATGCTGGAAACCATTCGACTCGCAAACGAAATGAACGCCGGTTTTGTCGATGCGCTGCTAAAGCTGGACCTGATCGAAGCGGTGACGATGCAGGTCGAACTGAAGGACCGATCAAAAAACGAATTGCTTGGTTATTACACGATCAACGAAGACAAGCTGCAGCAGCTTGATAGTGAGTCATTGGGAGAGCTGCACAGCCAGCATTACCTCGAGTCGATATTCATGATCCTGGCTTCAATGTCCTGCTTCAGAACGCTGGTCGAAAAGAAGAATGACCAGCTGGACGACGTGTAATCGCCATGTTTACCCACCTTTCGATCAGTCCACGAGCCCAACAGTGAACCGCAGCAATACACTCACGGAGATCACAGATTGTCGGCCGCAGACCGTTGGCGAATCCGTTTTGTCGGTGACCGAGCCGCTGCTCCTTAAGGGGCTCGTCAGCGACTGGCCGGTCGTAAAAGCCGGCAGGCAATCGCCGCAGGCGGCCGCAGACTATATTCGACAGTTCTACTCCGGTGATCGGGTGACTGCCTTCTTCGCGGCCCCGGAAGTCAGGGGCAAGGTGGGCTACAACGAAGACCTGACAGGATTTAACTTTGAACGAGTCACTGCCACGCTCGATGAAGTTCTCGATCCGATTCTCGAGCATCTTGAGGACAGCGGGCCACCATCTTATTACGTCGGCTCGACTTTGCTGGATCGCTGGTTCCCCGGGTTTCGCGACGAGAATGACCTGGCGTTGGACGAGCAGCGGCCATTAGCCAGTTTGTGGCTCGGCAACAAGATCAGAGTGTCCGCGCACTTCGATGCAGCCGACAACGTTGCGTGCTGTGTGGCCGGCCGCCGTCGATTCACCTTGTTCCCGCCCGAGCAACTCGACAACCTGTACATTGGCCCATGGGATATGACGCCGGCCGGGCAGGCGATCAGCCTGGTAGATTTTCATGATCCCGATTTCGAGAAGTTTCCGAAATTTCGCGAAGCGTTGAAGTCTGCTTACGAGGTCATACTGGAGCCGGGTGACGCCCTGTACTTGCCCAGTATGTGGTGGCACCACGTTGAGGGTCTGGACGGTCTGAATATGCTGGTCAATTACTGGTGGCGCACCTTGCCAAGATTCATGGGCGCGCCGCTCAATGTGCTGAAGCATGCTTTGTTGGAACTGCGCGAATTACCGGCTGAACAACGATCGGCCTGGCAACACATCTTTGATTACTATGTTTTTGATCCGCAAGACGACGCGGTCGCTCATATCCCGGAGCACAGCCGGGGCATGCTGTCGCCAATGAACGAATCGGCGGCCAGGCAACTGCGGGCCGAATTGCTTAACCAACTGAATCGCTGACTATGAGCAGGATACAAAAAGTAATAATTGCAGGCGGCGGCACCGCGGGCTGGATGGCTGCGGCATCGCTGTCAAAACTAATCGGCAAGAACCTCGATATTTCGCTGATCGAGTCGGATGAAATTCCGACCGTCGGAGTGGGCGAAGCGACAATTCCCTCGATGCTGATTCTGCATCAATTGCTGCAAGTCAAGGAACAGGAATTCGTTGCCGCAGTGCACGGTACATTCAAGCTGGGTATAGCGTTCGAGAACTGGCGCAATAACAACGAGGACTACATTCACTCCTTTGGCTACACCGGCAAAGATAGCTGGGCAGCCGGCTTTCAGCATTTCTGGCTAAAAGGCCTGAAGGAGGGCATCAGCAAGGATTTCGGTCAGTACTGTCCGGAGTTGATAGCGGCCAAGGAAAACAAGTTCGCCGTTCTGTCCAATCTGGCACTCAACTATGCTTACCACATCGATGCCGGGCTCTACGCCGGCTTTCTGCGAAAGATTGCCGAGGACCATGGCGCCAAGCGCGTAGAAGGCAAAATCGTCGAGGTTGGTATCGACGAGCAAACCGGGTACATCGAAAACGTCAAGTTGAACTCTGGCGAGGTTCTTGAAGGTGACCTGTTCATCGACTGCACGGGCTTCCGCGGGCTTCTCATCGAGCAGACCCTGCATACGGGCTACGACGACTGGTCACACTGGCTGCCCTGCGATAGCGCCGTGGCCGTACAGACGAAGTCCGTTGGTCCTCCCATCCCTTACACGCGCGCGATCGCCAGGGAATCAGGCTGGCAATGGCGAATCCCGCTGCAATCCCGGGTTGGCAATGGCCTGGTTTTTTGCAGCCGCTATCTCTCGGACGACGACGCTACCCAGACGATTCTCGACAACGTCGAGGGCGAGACTATTACCGAACCCCGGGTCCTGAAGTTTCGCACCGGGAAACGGCGCAAGCACTGGAACAAAAACTGCGTCGCCATGGGGCTCTCCAGTGGATTCATCGAGCCGCTCGAGTCGACGAGCATCCACCTGATCCAACGGTCGATCATCCGCCTCATGCAGTTATTTCCTTACAACGGGATCCGGGAGGCGGAAGTCAATGAATTCAATCAACAGATGGACGCCGAGATTTACAATATTCGGGACTTCATCGTTCTCCATTATCACGTCACCAACCGGGAAGACACGCGCTTTTGGCGGCACTGCCGCAACATGAGCATCCCTGATTCACTGCAGCACCGGATCGATCTGTTCAAGGAAACCGGGCGCGTATTCAAGGTGGATAGCGAATTGTTCGGCGAAAATTCCTGGATCCAGGTCATGCTGGGTCAGGGATTGATGCCTGAACAATACCATCCGATTGTCGACGAGATGACCGACGACGAGTTGCGCAGATTCCTGCACGGTGCGGAGTCGAACGTGACCAAATTGGTTAGCCGGTTACCGGAACATCAGGCGTTCATCGATCACTACTGCAAGGCGACCGGAGTCTAGTCGAATGCCGTGTACCAGGGATCTTGTTCGACGCTCGCTGAATAGCATGCTGGCAGTGCTCGCGGCCGTCGTCATTGCGTCTTGCGGCGGCGGTGGTGGCGGTAATGGCGGCGGTAACGTTGTCACGAATCCACCCGTCGACCCGCCACCGCCAGACGATCCCGTGGATGCACCGAAGACGCCGGTTGCGCATGTTGCATTCGTCGATGTGACGGCTGCCGCCGGCCTGGATTTCCTGCATGGATTCAACAACCAGAGCAACGCCGGGCGCGTTGCGGCGGGCGTTGCGATCGGCGACTACAACGGAGATGGTTGGCTGGATGTATATCTCGCGCAGGGCGATGTCGGCTTCAGCAAGCTTTATGAGAATCGCAGCCAGGGTGGTAGCTACGACTTTTTGGACGTCACTGTCGAGGCCGGGGTAGCGGGTGAGCCTGGCGACAAGGCTTCGGGTCCCGCATTCGTCGACTACGATGGCGACGGCGACATGGATCTGTTCGTCGGCAGCGTTGAGAATTCCCAGTTTCGCGTGTACGACAATCTGGGTGACGGCAGCTTTGTGGACGTGACGGCCAGCTGCGGATTAGGCGAGATCGGCCGGGAAAACAACATCGGCGTGGCCTTTGGCGATTACGACCAGGACGCAGACCTTGATCTCTTTGTCGCACACTGGACCTTTACACCGAATGAGCTGCCGTCAGGCAGTACGCTGCACCTTTGGCGCAATAACGGTAATGGTACGTTCTCTGACGTTAGCGACGAGGCGCTCATTACCGAAGCCATCATTGAAGAAAACAACGACTACACGTTTTCACCGACATTCGCCGACGTCGACAGCGACGGGGATCTCGACCTGCTGGTTGTCGCTGACAATACGACAAGCCAGGTGTTGATCAACAACGGCGATTCGGGCGGCGGCCTGTACACCTTCAGCTACGCCACCGACCGGGACGTGCTTACAGACGACGCAGGCATGGGCTCGAGCGTTGCGGATTTCGACAACGACGGCGATCTCGACTGGTTTGTTTCCAGCATTTCACTGGGCGATCCCGTCGAACGTCCCTCGGGAAGTGATAACGCTGGCTATAACCTTACGGGAAACCGCTACTACCGTAACGAGGGTAACGGCGTATTCACAGATTGGACGGAGGAGGCGGGCGTGCGCATGGGCTACTGGGGCTGGGGCAGCTGCGCCGCAGACTTCAATAATGATGGCTACCTCGACATCTTCCACGTTAACGGCATGGACGAACCGGCGACCAATGCTTACCTCGAGGATCCGTCTCGACTCTTCATCAACAACGCCGATGGTAGCTTCACCGAATACTCAGAGCCCCTGGGCCTGGTGGATCGCAAATCGGGCCGCGGCGTGACCTGTTTCGATGGGGATCAGGATGGCGACATCGACATACTCATTTCAAACAATAACGACTCCGCGACGCTGTTTCGCAATGACGGTGGCAACCAGCTTAATTTCCTGAATATCGAACTCCGTAATGAGACACCCAACACGCGCGCCATCGGTGCGCGCATCTACGTGTCGGCTGGCGGCATGACGCAGCTCAGGGAAATCCACAACGGAAATAACTATGTTTCGCAGAACCCGGCGGAGCAACACTTCGGGTTGAACGAATTAACGCAAATCGATTCCATTCGGGTCGTCTGGTCGGACGGTAGTGAGACGATTCGAAACAGCGTTTCACCCAATCAGCGGATCAGGGTCAACTATCCGGATTCGTGGTCCACGGACTGATTCACGAATCTTCAGCAAGGCGCTTTGCCAGAAATTCCCTGACCGCTTTGGCTTGCTCTGAACTCAGCGACGTGACGATGTCTTTCAGGCCGCTTGGCAGGTGGGCCGCGGGATCCTCACCGCTTCGAAACACGTAATAATCGAAATAATCTCGCCACGCCTGCCTCTGTGCATCATCGAGACCTGTTATCGCCAACATGGCGTGCAGGAGGCTGTCATTCGGCGATATACCGCTGGCGTTGATGCCGTCCCACCAGTAGTTCACCAGCACATTGACGTTTTCGAGCGACGCGACACCGTGCCACCACAGGCTGGGAATATAAATCGCGTCGCCGGGCTCCAGAACAGCTTCCTGAGCCACTGCGTGCGCTTCGGCGTAGCGCGGAAATTTGTCAAAGTCCGGATCCCAGGCATCCACGAGGCTAATAGGTACACCACCCGGTGCGTCCAGAATCGGTCCAGGGTAGAGGTTGGCGAGCTGTTCGGGTGGGTACAGGATGAACTGACGCTTTCCCGCCATCACACAGGCCAGGTTCCGGTGTACATCGTAGTGCGGGGCGACATGACCCTTGTTGCCGATCCACATGGTTGGCGGTACTGAGGCATCAATGAGATTTATCGGGTTTTCTTTTTCAAAATCGGGCAGGGCGTCCCTGATCGAAAGCGCTTGAACAGCAATGGAGTGCGCACTGGGCGCGTCGCTTTGCGCCATAAGTTGCCCTAGTACCTGGACTAGCGGAATCTGGCCACGATTGAAATTGACACCTTGCAGATCATCGCGATAGAAGAAACGACCACCCGCTTCGGGCGGCGCGGCAATCGTGTACACCGGCGTACCGGTATCGAGATGTTCCAGATACTGACAGGTTGCCGCAGCGGAACTGCGACACTGTTCGACCGCAGGCCAGTCCGTTACCAGCGAGCGTATCAGTGCCGGCTTGTTCGCAGGGACGATGTCGTTCTGGAACGTGTCGAAGTCAACGTCCTGCCATTCGGCGATTTTATGCACTATTACTATCCATGGGCCAAGCTGTCTGGGCGCCAGCGTCAATAGGCCTTACTGCTGACCGTGCTCAGGTTGGAGTCATACTATAAGCCGAAGCGGATGATTTAAAGGAAATACGGTTTGCTCTATCATGAACAACATGAGTAACGGGGGGACAGAAGCCCATGCATAAGTCGACCAGCAGAAATGTCAATAACAGCGGGGCAAGCGAGGGCCCGGTTTTGTGCAGCCTCGTTACCGCACTGGCATCGGGCCTACTGTTTGCCGGTTGTGACTCGACTCGCCATGAAAACGTTGTCGCGGAAGCCGAGGTTGTCGCAACCGATGCCCTGGAAACCGATGTCGTTTGGGCCATCAATGTCGGCGGGCCGGCCTACACGGGTATCGACGGCACTGAATATGATTCCGAGGAGTCGGTCTCCGGCGGTGAGATTGGCACTATGGAAACCGTCAAAGGATCGCAGGACGCAACTCTCTACAAGAGCTATCGCGAGGGCGATATCCGGATAGCTCACGCCATCGGCAACGGTACCTACGACATCACTTTCCACTTCGCCGAGCCAAAAAGTTACGAACGCGGTGACCGTGTCTTCGACGCGTTTGCCGAAGACGAACAGGTGATCGATGACCTCGATGTCATGCTGTTTCGGGACGGCAAGATCGAGTCCGCACTGACGGTCACGGCTCCGAACGTCGTCGTTGACGACGGCGAACTCAACATCCGGTTCGAAGCATCTGTGGACCAGCCAACGCTCAGTGCGTTAGTCGTCCGAAACAAGAACCGCCCGACATCATCCTGGGAACTGGTTTGGAGCGACGAGTTCGACAGCGCGACGCTGGACGACGCGAAATGGAGCCCAAACATCTGGCCGCCGCGCAAGGTCAATGACGAAGACCAGGCCTACACGGCCCGAGAAGAAAATCTGCGCGTCGAGGACGGCAAGCTGATTATCGAGGCGCATAAGGAAGACTACGAGGGCGCCAACTATACGTCGGGTCGTGTGCATTCCGATGGCAAGGGCGACTTCCTGTACGGCCGCTTCGAAGTACGCGCGAAGTTACCGGCCGGGAAAGGCACCTGGCCGGCCATCTGGATGCTGCCGAGTGATCCGTTCCGGTACG
>JABDNG010000007.1 GCA_013001045.1 Woeseiaceae bacterium
TTGAACGCTTTGCTTTCAATACCGTCATCGGAAAGATAGAAGCGACCGTCGGTGAATACGCCGTCTACATCGAAAGCGACAAGCCGGACGTTAGCGAGTTTTCCGGCGAGAGTGCTCACATTATGCCTTCGCGAAACAGGTCATGGATATTGAGCGCGCCGACCAACAGGCCAGCGTCATCGGCTACGAGCAGCGATGTAATCTTGTTTTCTTCAAGGATGTGCAGGGCTTCCGCGGCGAGGACGTCGGCCGACGTCGTCTTGCAGCGCGTGTGCATGACATCACTGATCGTCGTTGAGCGCACATCAGCCCCGGAATCCAGGGTACGGCGCAAATCGCCGTCTGTGTAAATTCCCAGGATCTTGTTCTCGGCATCGACGATCGCGGTCATGCCGAGACCTTTGTCCGTCATCTCAAACAAGGCGTCGCGCAACGTCACGTCGGGGCTTACAGCGGGCACGCGTGTGCCGCTGCGCATGACATCCGCGACGCGCAGCAACAGGCGTTTGCCCAGATTTCCGCTCGGATGCGATCGAGCAAAATCGTCGGCTGTGAAGCCCCGATTTTTCAGCAGCGCCACCGCCAGTGCATCGCCCATCGCAAGCGTGGCAGTCGTACTCGCGGTAGGTGCAAGGTTCAAGGGGCAGGCCTCTTCGGCGACACTGATGTCGAGGTGCACGTCAGCAACTCGCGCCAGTGTGGAATTCGGATTGCCCGTCATCGACAGCAGTTTGGCGCCCATGCGTTTGACGACGGGCAAAATGGTGACGACCTCTTCGGTCTCACCCGAGTACGACACGGCAAAGAGCAGGTCATTCCTGGTAATCATGCCCACATCGCCGTGGCTGGCTTCAGCAGGATGCATGAAAAAAGCGGGCGTGCCGGTCGATGCCAGCGTCGCTGCGATCTTGTTGCTGATGTGACCCGACTTGCCCATGCCCGTCACGACGACGCGGCCCTGGGTATCCATGCAGAGTTGGCATGCGGCTACGAAATCATTGTTCAGGCGAGTCTTCAGGCTCTTGACGGCGCGTGACTCGATGTCCAGTACTTCGGCGGCGAGCGCGAGCAACTCGTCATGTGTTAGCGAATCAGGCAAGTGTGGCCCTCAGCGGTTGGTCATGGCCACATTCTATATGTTTTGCGTAACGACGTATGAGTCATACGCGATAAAGGCGACCAGCAATGCAATTCCCTCGAGGCGCGACAATTCAGTCTTGCCGTCGTAGTCATAGGTCATAGCAAACAGCACTAACGTAAACGCGACCATCACGAAGATGTGAAGTGACAGCACGGTTGGTGCCAGTGCTGCGGGTTCAATCGCTGCCGCCACGCCAATAACGGCGAGCAGATTGAAAATATTGGAACCGACGATGTTGCCGATGGCCAGCCCGTACTCGCCTTTGAGCGCACTTGCCACTGAGACAGCGAGTTCGGGCAGGCTGGTGCCGAGTGCGACAACCAGGATACCGATCACGACTTCGCTGACGCCAAGCTGTGTTGCGATGCCGATGGCACCGTCCACCAGTAGATCGGCACCGATCAGCAGCGTGCCAAGGCCGATCACCAGCCAGGTTAACGCCATCACCATCGACACATCGGAAGGAATTTCGGCCTCGAAGTCGCGCTTGATCGGGTCATTGGCAGCCGAACGCATGCCCAATCTCGCCAGCCAGATCATTACGATGATGAGGCCCGTCAACATGACAATGCCGTCGACACGGCTGAGGAAGGCATCGAGGAATAAGGAGACCGTTAGTAATGTGACCGCCATCAGGGCAGCCATCTCGCGCCGCAACGTCGCCGATTCCATTCTTATGGGTCGAATGACCGCGGTGATGCCGAGCACCAGGCCGATATTCACGATATTGGAGCCGATCGCGTTGCCGATCGCGAGCCCGGGCTGCTGCTGGCTCGCGGCGACGATTGCAACGAGAATCTCCGGTGCCGATGTGGCGAAGGCGACGACTGTCAAGCCGATCAGCAGCGGCGCAACGCCGAGGTTTCGCGCTGCAGCGGCCGCGCCGTGGACGAAGCGATCTGCGCCCCACACCAGGAGGGCAAGGCCGGCAATTACCAGTAGAATGTCGCCTAACATAATTCGTAACGAAAAATCGGCCGGGCTGGTAATAATACACAATCAAAGGCAGACGTTGGGAAGCCGCGTATATTGCGGTTACACTGCGCTCCGACCCGCATTATGCGCTGTAGCAGCCAACTATGGACCCGACAGAAATTGCACACAGAATCGAGGCCGGATTTGCCGACGCCATCGTCAAAGTGATGAGCGACGACAATACGCACTTCGAGGCTGTCGTTATCGCCGCCGAATTTGAGGGCAAGCGTCCCTTGGCGAGGCACCAGCTCGTCTACCAATGTCTGGGAACACTGGTGGGCAACGAGATTCACGCGCTGTCGATCACCGCGTTGACGCCGGACGAATGGCGCGAACGAAGCAGCGGCGCCTGAGACATTGGACAAGCTCCTTATAGAAGGCGGCGTGGCCCTGTCGGGCAATGTCACTATTTCGGGCGCCAAGAACGCCGCGTTGCCAATCCTCGCGGGCACGCTGCTCGCTTCCGAGCCCGTGAGGATCCGTAACGTGCCGCACCTTAAAGACGTCACGACAATGCTTTCCTTGCTGCAGATAATGGGCGTCGAGATCACCATCGACGACCAGCTTGAGGTTGAGGTCGACGCGAGCAGCGTGCATCGACGTGAAGCACCGTACGATCTCGTCAAGACGATGCGTGCCTCGATACTGGTCCTTGGGCCGTTGCTGGCTCGCTTCGGCGAGGCCGACGTGTCCTTACCCGGCGGTTGTGCGATCGGTGCCCGACCCGTCAACCTTCACGTGGCCGGCCTGCAGTCGATGGGTGCTGATGTTGTGGTCGAGGAGGGCTTCATCAAGGCTCGCGCGGACCGACTGAAAGGCGCACACATCGTCTTTGATACGGTGACCGTTACCGGCACTGAGAACCTGCTCATGGCGGCAGTGCTTGCCGACGGTGAAACGGTGCTTGAAAATGCGGCGCGCGAGCCCGAGGTAACGGACCTTGCGAACTTCCTCGTGGAGATGGGGGCGCGCATCGAGGGCATCGGCAGCAGCACACTCTCGATACAAGGCGTCGAGCGCCTGGGCGGAACCGAATATACGGTCTTGCCGGATCGGATCGAGGCGGGTACCTACCTTGTCGCGGCTGCGATGACTGGCGGACACATTCGTGTGCAAAAAACCGCGCCGGAGACACTCGAGGCTGTGCTGATCAAGCTCGCGGAGGCGGGGGCGAACATCGAAACCGGCGGCGACTGGATTGATATTGACATGCAGGGTCTGCGACCGAAGTCGGTCGATATCCGGACAGCGCCGTATCCCGCGTTTCCGACGGACATGCAGGCCCAGTTTTGTGCGATGAACGCCGTGGCCGAAGGCGTCGGCACGATTACCGAGACCGTATTCGAGAATCGTTTTCAACACGTACTCGAAATGCAGCGCATGGGAGCGGATATCCGGCTCGAGGGGCACACCGCGATTTGTACCGGCGTGGAAAAGCTTACGGCGGCGCCGGTGATGGCGACCGATCTTCGAGCGTCCGCCGGACTCGTGCTGGCGGGGCTCGCGGCCTGCGGCGAGACACTGGTCGATCGCATCTACCACGTGGATCGTGGCTATGAACGCATCGAGGAAAAACTCGGGTCTCTAGGCGCGTCGATCCGTCGCGTCGTGTAGCGAATGTCTACTGCGGATCCTCTGGTCGCTCGCCGGCTGTGACTGTCGTGGTAAATCGTGTCCCGTCGCGAATGCCCGCTATCTCCACCTTGTCACCCGGTACCGTGCTCGCCGATATCAGCAGCGCCTGGCGCTTCGAAAAGACCGGCTCGCCATTCATCGTCAGGATAACGTCGCCTTGCTGTAGCTCGGCAAAAGCGGCCGGACCGTCTGCGTAGACCTCGATCAGCAGGATACCGGCGCCGCTTTCGATGCCGAGCGCTTTGCGCTCGGCATTCGTCAGGTCATCCGGTACCAAGCCCATGTAGCCGCGGATCACGCGACCGTTTTGCTTGATCTGCTCGACGACGCCGCGCACGAGGTCGACGGGGATTGCAAAACCAATGCCCTCCGTCCCCGGATCCTGCGCCAACACCGCCGTATTGATGCCCACGAGTTCACCACGACTGTTGACCAGCGCGCCGCCTGAATTGCCGGCATTGATCGCGGCATCGGTCTGAATGAAGTTCTCGAACGTGACAAGATTCAGGAGCCCGCGACCTGTAGCGCTGACGATACCCTGTGTAACGGACGTCGTGAGGCCATAGGGGTTGCCGATCGCAAGTACGACGTCGCCAATACGCAGTTGGGCCGAACTTCCCAGGCGGATGGCCGGCAGGTCCCCAATGTCGACACGGAGCAGGGCCAGGTCGGTCTCGGCATCGACGCCGATCGTCTCGGGCTCCGTTATGCGGCCATCGCTGAACTGCACGCGGATTTCGGCCGCATCGGCGACTACATGGTAATTCGTGACGAGGTAACCCTCGGCGTCGAAGATAACGGCCGACGCGAAGCTCGTATCGACGCGAAAACGTGCCCTGGCGTCCTGTGCGCTACTGTCCTGAAAGAGCCGCTTGGTGTAGATATTGGCAACCGAGCCCGCACTCAAATCGACGGCCGCAGCGTAGCTCGCCACTTCGTCGCCTGGATCGCCGATTCCGGGCATCAGATCGGGCCGAACGAGGACCACCAGGAATGCGACGGCCAGGCCCACGACGATGGACTGCAATAGAAAGACGAAAATTGATCTCAAATTGGCCACGCGCTGTCCCGGATGTCCTGATTGTATTGAGTACCTAGCCAATTTCGATAAGCCCCGTGTATAATGCGCCGTGGTTCCGCACCTAGTTCCGGGGTATCCGTCATCCTGACGGCAAACCGGGCCTGCTGCAAATCTTATATTTATTGAAACAACGGTTTCGAAACTAAGCAAAAACTCGCTGCAAAAGCGGCCGTCAACAGAACGGCGTATGGGAGTGCCTGATGACCGAAGACGACCTTGATCGCAACAGGCGTCATTTTCTTACGGTTGCAACCCTGGTAACCGGTGCCGCAGGCGCCGGAATGGTCGCAATCCCGTTTATTTCCTCATTGAAGCCCAGTGCCCGCGCCCAGGCCCTCGGCGCTCCGGTAGAGGTGCCGCTGGCGTCAATGCAGCCCGGTGAAATGGTTCGTGTCCTTTGGCGCGGCCGGCTGGTTTTCGTGCTGCGCCGTACAGAGGAGATGCTGGCTCGTCTGCCCGAGATAGTCGACGAACTGCGCGACCCGAATTCCGAACTTGTTGAGCAACAGCCCGATTACGCGGCCAATGACACGCGTTCGGTCAAGCCTGAATACCTCGTTGTCGAAGGATCATGTACGCACCTGGGTTGTGCGCCGATCGAGGACTTCGACGTTCGCCCGGCCGAAGGCTGGGAGGGCGGGTTCTTCTGTCCCTGCCATGGTTCGAAGTTCGATCTTGCAGGACGCGTCTATAAAGGTGTACCTGCGCCCAGCAACCTGCGGGTACCGCCGCACCGATTTGTCAGGGATGACCTGATCCTGATCGGTCAGGATACGGGAGCAGCGTAATGGCTAGAATCGAAGCAGAAGTTGGCAAGCCGCAAGGTGGCTTCGTGAAGTGGATAGACGACCGTTTCCCCATGACGGCGACGTTGAAATATCATGTCACCGAGTACTACGCGTCGAAAAACTTCAACTGGAGGTACATATTCGGCGTGCTGGCGTTCGTCGTGCTTGTTATCCAGTTGCTAACCGGCATTTTCCTGACGATGAACTACAAGCCTGCGGCGGCGGATGCGTTCGCCTCGGTCGAATACATCATGCGTGACGTGGAATGGGGCTGGCTCATCCGCTACATGCACTCAACCGGTGCATCGTTCTTCTTCGTTGTGGTTTACCTTCACATGTTCCGGGCGATGCTGTACGGCTCGTACAAAAAGCCGCGCGAGTTGATCTGGCTCATTGGCATGTTGATCTTCTTCGTGCTGATGGCCGAAGGGTTCGCTGGCTATCTGCTGCCCTGGGGCCAGATGTCCTATTGGGGCGCGCAGGTGATTATTTCGTTGTTTGGCGCGATCCCCTGGGTGGGCGAGGCGATCGTCGAGATTATCCGTGGTGACTATTCGATCTCGGATATCACGCTCAATCGATTCTTCGCGCTGCATGTCATCGTTCTGCCATTAGCCCTGATCGGGCTCGTGTTTGTCCACATTGTTGCGCTGCACGAAGTCGGCTCGAACAACCCCGACGGAATCGACATCAAGAAGAACAAGGATGCGAACGGCAAGCCGCTCGATGGCGTCGCTTTTCATCCTTATCACACCAGCAAAGACCTGGTCGGGATCATCGTATTCCTGATGATCTTCTCAGGCGTCGTCTTCTTTGCTCCGGATATGGGCGGCATGTTCCTCGAACACGCTAACTTCGAGCCGGCGAACCTGACGGCGACGCCGGAACACATCGCGCCGGTTTGGTATTACACCCCTTACTACGCCATTCTGCGCGCGGTACCTGACAAGCTCTGGGGCTTTATCCTGTTCGCAATGGCGGTCGTACTGCCGGTGTTCTTGCCGTGGCTGGATCGGTGCAGAGTTCGCTCGATTCGCTACCGCGGCTGGATGTACAAGACCGCGCTGTCGGTATTCGTCGTCACGTTCATTTCGCTCGGATGGCTTGGTCTGCAGCCGGCTACGGGTACTTATGTCTTGTTGGCGCGAATTTTCTCGGTGTTGTATTTCGCGTTCTTCCTGTTGATGCCGTTTTACACAGCGATGGACAAGACTAAACCAGTACCTGACAGGGTGGTCTATCATGCTTAAGTTAAAGACAGCTGCCAGCTTGATGGCGCTGGGCCTCTGCCTGGTCGCTACGCAGGGAATGGCCGCCGGCGGCGGCACGCAGTTGGAAAAGGCCGACATCGATCCCGATAACAAGTCGTCGTTGCAGCGCGGCGCACGCAACTTCATGAACTACTGCTCGGGCTGCCATTCAGCGCAATACGTTCGCTACAATACGATCGGCAAGTACCTGGGCTTGTCCGAGGAACAGCTGATCGACAACCTGATGTTCAACGCGGAAAAGACCTTCGAGACGATTCGCGCGACCATGCCCACCGACGACGCGGCGCGCTGGTATGGCGTGGCGCCGCCTGACCTGTCTTTGATGGCGCGGGCAAAAGGTGCTGACTATGTTTTTAACTTCCTGAAGGGCTTTTACGTATCGGAAAGCAGCCCGACGGGAGTCGATAACCTCGTCCTGGCAGGCACCAGCATGCCGCATGTGCTGTGGGAATTGCAGGGCTACCAGACGGCAAATTTTTCGACGCATAACAATGACGATGGTTCTGTCGAGAAGACGTTTGAGGGTTTCGAAGTGCTGAGTGCAGGCTCGATGGACGCAGAGGACTACGATGAGTTCGTGCGAGATACGGTCAATTTCCTGGCCTATATCGCAGAACCTATTCGATCCGATCGTCGCAAGCTGGGTGTCTGGGTGCTGATGTACCTGATCTTCTTCTTCATTCTTGCCTCAATGCTCAAGAAACAGATATGGAAGGATGTGAACTGATGGCAGTTGTAGCCAACCGACGCTCTGTAATGACGCTATTCTCGCGACCCACCGATATTCACAGTCATCGTGCCCGGCTTGTGCTAGCCGAGAAGAATATCAATATCGAGATCTCCACTATCATTGGACCGGATTTGCCCGAAGACCTGATGGATCTGAATCCTTACCATTCGGTACCGACGCTCGTGGACCGCGATCTGACGCTCTATGACTCACGTGTCATCATCGAGTATCTCGATGAGCGTTTTCCGCATCCACCGCTCATGCCGGTCGATCCAGTAACGCGTGCCCAGTTTCGCCTCGCGCTTTTCCGGATCGAGACGGACTGGTACGCGATTGCCGAAGAGTCCGAATCGAGCAGTGACGGCAAATTGGGTACCAAGTCTCGCAAGTTGTTACGTGAAAGTATCCTGCAGAGCATCGAACTATTCGGCGCACGGCCATACTTCCTGAGCGAGGAGTTCTCGCTGGTGGACTGCACGATCGCGCCATTGCTTTGGCGTCTGCCGGTCTACGGTATCGACCTCGGAGCCGATGCGGAAGCGATCGAGGCATATATGAATCGGGTATTTGCGCGACGATCATTCCAGCAGAGTCTTACTGAACTCGAACAGGAAATGCGCCTGTAGCGAAGCATTTTTGAACGCGCGCAGCAGCTTATGTTTAGTCTCAAGCGAAACGCAAAATAGATGGTAAGCTATGCGTATCAATCGGCGATTCAAGAATAGAAGAAGTGAAAAACTCCAACCGATCAAAAAGACCGTATCTCATCCGGGCAATGCACGAATGGATGGCGGATAGTCACCATACGCCACACATCGTTGTAGACGCCGCATTCGAAGGTGTCAGCGTCCCGAAGCAGCACATCAAGGACGGCAAGATCATCCTGAATATCAGCGACTCGGCGGCGCATGACCTGCAGATGACTAACGACGCCGTGAGTTTTCGCGCGCGCTTCGGCGGGGTGCCTTTTGATGTTTGGGCGCCGATGCGATCTATCCTCGGAATCTACGCGAGGGAGACCGGCCAGGGCATGATCTTTTCGCACGACGCTGAGCGCGTCCGTTTGCCGCCGGTGAAGCAGAATGTCGAGGACGCGCGCTCACGTCCGCATCTCACGATCGTGAAATAAGCTCAAGCCTCGCCCAGCAACGCGGAATCAATCAGATCGCACAGGCAGTGGATGACCACCAGGTGCACCTCCTGGATGCGTGCCGTGCGCGTTGCCGGAACTCTTATCTCGACGTCACCTTCGGCGAATAGACTGGCCATGCGCCCGCCGTCACGTCCCGTCAACGCAACGACATTCATGCCGCGTTCATGCGCGGCGTGGATCGCGCGTATGACGTTCTCCGAATTGCCCGAAGTTGAGATTCCCAGCAAGACGTCCGCAGGTCTACCTAGCGCCCGGACCTGCTTACTGAAAATTTCCTCGTATGCGTAATCGTTGCTGATCGATGTGAGGGTCGAGCTGTCAGTGGTCAATGCCATTGCCGGCAGTCCCGGTCGTTCCATTTCAAAACGGTTCAGGAGCTCCGACGAAAAATGCTGTGAATCCGCCGCGGAACCGCCATTACCACAGCTCAAGATCTTGCCGTCATCGAGCAACGCGTCACTCATGACACGGCCGGCGGCCACGATGCTTTCGCCAATTTGTTCTGCCGCAATTTGCTTCGTCGCAATGCTCTCCGCGAAATGATCTCTGACTCGCGTTATAGGATCCATCGTATCTCCGGCCGGCTGGTCTTCAGGCGAATTCTAGCAGTACTTGCCCGCCGCCTGGTCACAGTGATGAATCGCCTGGCCGAAATGCGTCCTGAATCCACTCGACGGTGCGGTCTTTGTCACCCGAGATCGCAACGATATCGAAACGCATCGTATGCCGGGCGTAACGTTGCATACTGGATAGAAACAGGGCGGCCGTGCGAACAATCTTGCGTTGTTTTCGAGGGTCGACCGTCGATGCCGGCGGCGAAAATCGCGTGGACTTCCGATAGCGCACCTCGACAAAGGTCAGGCAGTCACCGTGCAGCATGATCAGGTCAATCTCGCCGCTTCGACAGCGGAAGTTCTGCGTGACGGGCTTAAGGCCCTGGCGAACGAGAAAACCGAGCGCTTTCTGCTCGGCGCGGTCGCCTACAGTTCCTGTAGATCGAGATCCCAAGGTGACTCATCCGCGTCATCGGGCGCCATGAACTCGCCTTCGTCGCTGATGTCGCGAATCGGGCCGCCACTCGAGTCCATTCTCGGCAATGCCACAATCTCGCCGCCCTGATACTGCGCCCAGGCGAGGCGGCGATGCACGCGGCCGTTCGAGTCCAGGAACAACGTCCCGGTAGCGCCGTCGACTTCGGCCATTTGCGTTCCACGTGACGCGAACAATGCGGCAATCAGGTTGTAGGCGTCATATCCCATAGCATGCAGACGCGACAGGCGGCGCTCGTCAGGCCAGTACTCGGCGAAGTCGGCGGGCAGAGTGGCGATCCAGGGCTGCGGATCGATCACCCACGGTGTGTCGGCAAACATGATGCCATTGAGATCCGCATTCGAACGGCCGTCCATCGAGTACACGGCCGACGTCGAATAAACGGGCAGATCACCGGAGTAATGAAATTTCAGCTGCGCCTTTAGCAGGCGACCTGTCGCCGCATCGGTGGCGAGGAAAATAAAGTCGGTGTCCTGGCGCCTGCGAGGATCAAACTGCAGTCCGCCGCCAATATTCGCGCGCATGCGCTGGTAGCGACGGACACTTCCGGTTAGCCCCATGAGATTCTCGATGTCTTTGGAAAAATCCTGAGCGCCGGGTGTGTAGCTACGATAGTCCAGCAACGTGCCACCGAGACCCTCCAATTCGGTCGAGAAACTCGTCAGGACGCGTCGGCCCCAGTCATTGTTGGGAACCAGGGCGACAGCCCGTGTATGGCCATCGTCGAGCGCGCGCACGGCCGCCGAGGCGGCTTCGTCTTCGGGGGCGAGAGCAAACTGGTACAGACCCGGTGGCGCCAGCGCGTCATCCGGCAGGTAGTTGAGCGTCAGCACGGGCACGGGCACGAGGATGTCGTTGGCGAGCTGCATGACATTGTTTTTCAGCAGCGGCCCGACCACAAACTCCGCGCCGTCTGCAACCGCGGTGCTGTACGCCGCGGTGGCACCGCCTTCCCGGTCGACATCATAGACACGAATCGTTTGCTGTTCGTCGAGCCCTGCGGCCGTCGCGAAGTACGCGCCGAGGAAACCATTTTGCAGCGCCTTACCGGCGCCGGCGGCTCTGCCTGACAACGGCAGCAGTAACGCAATCTGCCGCGGGTATTCGAGTAACAGCGTTTCCGGCAGCTCGAGATCGCCGAGCACCATAATCGCGGGATGGTCGGCGTTGGCTTCTTGCCAGCGCATGACGCCGTTGCTCCAGCCGATACCTTGCTGCCCCGTCGACGCTGCCAGCGAGCCTATCGAGAGCCAGCCACGAACGGTGGGATCGGTTGCCGTTTCGGCCGCGCGTCGTAATACTTGCGGGCTGCTGACACGCAACCCCTGCCAGAGGCGCTTGCGGTTTTGCTCTATGCCGCGGCGGTCGTCGATCCAGGTCTCGCGCAGCGTCATCAGCTCAACGGCACGCGCCGGGTCCTGCTTCTGAATCCAGGCATCGGCGCGCAGAGCCTCGACCCGCAGCCGATCGCGCGTTGAGAGCGAGGTGTGACTCATCGGCTCCAACAGCGCCAGCGCATCGTCAGCCTTGCCCTCATAAAGCGCCAGGGCCGCCGAGTTTGTCTTCCACATCGCCAGCATGCGCGCCGGTTCCGGTCGCGAAACGCTATTGAATGCATTCTTCGCGCGTGCCACATCGCCCGCGTCGAGCCATTGCTCAACAGCGAGCAACGTCAGGCGATCTCGTTCCGTGCCAACTTTCTCGCTCGCGAGGCCGATGAAAATGCTGGCGGCTTCGGCGTGCTCGCCATTCCGGGCGAGCCGATTGGCGCGATCCTCGCTGTTGCCCGCCAAGCCCGCAAGGCCGGTCGTTTCACAACCGCCCAGCGTGATCACCATGAACAGCAGGGCCAGTGTGCTTGCCACTAAGCGTGCTTCGCGGGCAGGATGTCGGAGACTAGTCATCATATTCATGTAACCGGAAAAGGGTGTGTGCCCTATGAGCGGCAAGTTGTTCATCGTTGCAACGCCGATCGGCAATCTAGAAGATCTGACACCCCGAGCACGCAAAACGCTCGCTGAAGTGGATCTTGTTGCAGCCGAGGATACCCGCCACACTGGGCGATTACTATCGCATATTGGTGTCAAAGCACCACTTTTAGCGCTGCATGATCACAACGAAGCGCAGGCGGTGTCGAGCGTCATTGCGGCCCTCGAGTCCGGTAAATCGATTGCGCTTGTGAGCGATGCCGGGACGCCATTGGTTAGTGATCCCGGTTATCGACTCGTGCAGGCCGCTCACGCCCACAGTATCGTGGTGTCGCCGATACCGGGACCCTGTGCGGTCACCGCGGCGCTTTCGGTGGCAGGTTTGCCCACCGACCGATTCTGTTTCGAGGGTTTCCTGCCGGCAAAGCAAGCAGCGCGACGTCAGGTTTTGGATACGCTCTGCCGAGAATCGCGCACCCTGGTTTTCTACGAGTCGGTGCATCGAATCACCGCAGTGCTTGAGGACATGTGCGCCGCCTTCGGGGATGGGCGGCTGGCGTTTATCGGGCGCGAGCTGACCAAGCTGCATGAGCAGTGCGTACAAGGCACGCTGGGATCGCTGGCCGTCAAAGTTCGCGACGCAGCCATCGTCAGGAAAGGCGAGTTTGTCATTGTCGTTGCCGGATCGGATGAAATTGCGGAGTCTTCGCTCGAAGTCGACCGGCTGCTTGTCGCGCTGAATGAACACCTGTCGGCGAAGGATGCGGCACGCGTCGCTGCCGACGCGACTGGCCTGAAACGCAATGATGTCTACAAGCGGCTCATGGTCATTCGCGGCTAGCCGCACGGCCGGCAGCGAATAAATTGGGGTCGAACCGAGGTTTTCCTAATAAATTGGGGTCGCGAATAAATTGGGGTCGAACTGAGGTTTTCCTCGAGAAAACCTCGGTTCGACCCTGTCTAGTCCTGTAAAATCGGTGGTGAGAGAGCCGGAGTCGGCGAGGCAATCGCTGTAGCAATGCAGAGGAAAGTCCGGGCTCCTTCGGACAGGGCGCCAGGTAACGCCTGGGGGGCGTGAGCCCATGGAAAGTGCCACAGAAAACAGACCGCCGGCATTGCCGGTAAGGGTGAAAAGGTGCGGTAAGAGCGCACCGCGCGACTGGTAACAGTTCGCGGCACGGTAAACCCCGCCTGGAGCAAGACCAAATAGGGGAGTGGAGCGTTATGCTCACCGTCGGTTCCGAACGGACTCCCGGGTAGGTTGCTAGAGGCTGCTGGTGACAGCGGTCCCAGATGAATGGTTGTCGATGACAGAACCCGGCTTATTGCTGGCTCCGGCTTTCTCACCTCTCTTTTTCTTTTTAAAACAATAACTTAAAATATATTCTCGATCGCGGTCAGGGCGCCGTCCGTCGACTGCGCATTTTGCCGCGCGAGCTTCCCGAAAATGACGGCTGTCGTGGAATTGCGACCCGTTTTTGAGACCTCTTCGAAGAAACATCTGTAAGCACCTGATTTATCTCGCGCAGACCTCGCCACATTTCGCCCTTTTTGGGCCACGGAAAAGCCCCTAAGTCACTGTACAACAAAGACTAATTGCTATTGTTTGTTGACGGTCGCCGTGGCCGCCACCTATAGTGTCGAAAAGTGGATAAAAGTGGGAGGAGATGGGCAAGCTGCCCAAGTGTGCGCCTTACAGAGCGCAGCCGGGGCTGTCCGTATCGTTGTGTTTCGAGGGGCCACCAAAGTTTCGTTGGACGCCAAAGGGCGTATGGCAATACCGACCCGGTATCGGGAGCGGCTCGTCTCCCGTTGTGCCGGCGAAATCATCGTGACCGTCGATAAGGATCATTGCCTCCTTGTTTATCCGTTACCTGACTGGGAAGAACTCGAGCGCAAGCTCGTGCGCTTGCCCAGCATGAATAAAGCAGCCCGTCGCATCGTGCGGATTATGGTCGGTTATGCAACCGAGGTCGACATGGATGGCAGTGGACGAATCCTGGTATCGCGCGAACTCAGGGACTTCGCGAGCCTGGACAGGAACGCGATGCTCATCGGGCAGGGCAACAAATTTGAACTTTGGGATGAACAAACCTGGAACGAAAGGCGCGATGCGTGGCTCAACGAGGATGATGACGGCGAATTGCCAGCCGACCTCGAGTCAATTTCTTTCTAGGTTGTTGTCCATCCGATGAGCAGCGACGCGCATGTGCCAGTGCTGCTCGGGCCGGTCCTTGAAGGACTGAAAATAAAACCAGACGGCTGTTATGTCGACGGAACATTCGGACGCGGTGGTCACAGCGGGGAGATTCTGAAGCAACTTGGTGCCAATGGTCGATTGATCTGCATTGATCGTGACCCGGCGGCGATAGCTGCAGCGTCTAAACCATTCAGAGACGATCCACGCGTCGAATTGATAAGGGGTGTTTGTGCGGAACTTGAAACAATCATTAGTGCAAGGCATGACGGTAATGGGCAGTCCCTCAGTGGCGGAGTTGATGGACTCCTCTTCGACCTGGGCGTGTCGTCACCGCAACTGGATGAGGCCGATCGAGGTTTCAGTTTCCTCCGCGATGGGCCGCTCGATATGCGAATGGACCCCGATTCGGGCCTGCCCGCCAGCGACTGGCTCGCGTCCGTGGATGAAGCCGCGTTGAGACGCGTGCTCTCGAAATTCGGCGAAGAGCGATATGCGGCGCGAATTGCTCGCGCCATCGTTGCTGCCCGTGAAAAGTCGCCGATTAACAGAACATCAGAGCTGGCGACCGTGGTCGAGTCTGTCGTACCGGCTCAACACGGAAGGCATCGCTCGAAGAAGCATCCGGCAACCAAGACGTTTCAGGCGATTCGCATTGTGATCAATGGCGAACTCGAGCAGCTCGAGGCAGCACTCGAACAATCCGTCAAGGTACTGCGACAGGGTGGACGCTTGTGTGTCATCAGCTTTCACTCGCTTGAGGATCGCATCGTCAAGCGCTTCATGCGAACTGCGTCGCGCGAGCCGGAGCCCTATCGCGGCATGCCATCGATTCCGGAAGCGTTCAGGCCAAAACTGAAAATCGTCGGCAAGGCAATTACGGCGACGGTTGACGAAATTGCGGCTAACCGTCGGGCTCGCAGTGCACGGCTGCGAATTGCGGAGCGGACATGATGCAGGTCAAGCAGCCGTTCTTGCTTGTATTCGTGTTCGCCGTGGTCTGCGTCTTCAGCGCAATCGCCCTGGTCTATACCAAGCACGATGCGCGCAAATTGTTCGTCGAACTCGAGACACTGACGCAAGAGCGGGATGCTCTGAATATTGAATGGGGCCAGTTACAGATCGAACAAAGTACCTGGGCGCAGCATGCTCGAATCGAGCAGGTCGCGACCGAGGACCTGGCGCTCGTGCGTCCCGAAGCAACCGAAATCTTTGTAATTGAACGTCAATGACTCGCGGCGCAGAAACTAAACGGAAGACCGAACAACGCTTCGTGACTCGCGTAACGCTGGTGCTGGCATTCTTCGGATTGGCCGCCATGTCGCTTGTGGCGCGCGCCGTTCACCTGCAGGTTCTCGATAAGGATTTCCTGAATCAGCAGGCCGACACACGACATTTGCGGACGGAGAGAATCTCGGCGCATCGTGGCACGATCACCGACCGCAACGGCGAACCGCTCGCGATCAGTACGCCGGTCGACAGTATCTGGGTAAATCCGGCGGAGTTTGCTTCGGCTGTCGATGACACGCCGCGGCTGGCACGCGCCCTCGGTGTCGAATCGCAGGCACTCATGCGTCGCATAACGCGCAGCATGGATAAGGAATTCCTCTATTTGAAACGGCACCTCAACCCGGAACAGGCCGAACAGGTTCTGGCGTTGAACCTGCCCGGTATCAATGTGCAGCGAGAGTATCGCCGTTACTACCCGGCGTCGGAAGTTACCGGCCACCTGGTGGGCTTTACCAACATCGACGACGAGGGCCAGGAGGGCCTGGAACTCGCGTTCAACCACTGGCTGGCGGGAGAGTCGGGTGCCAAGCGAGTGCTGAAGGACAGGCTTGGTCGTTCGATAGAAAACGTCGAGAGCATTCGTCCGGCTCATCACGGTAAGGAACTCACGACCAGTATCGATCTGCGGCTGCAGTATCTTGCATACCGCTCGCTCAAGGCGGCCATCAAGAAATACGAAGCGCGCTCCGGCTCGATCGTAGTGCTGGACGTGGAAACCGGTGAAGTGCTGGCGATGGTCAATCAGCCGACGTACAACCCGAACGATCGCTCGCAATTTTCAGCGACGCGCTATCGAAACCGGGCGATCACGGATATTTTCGAGCCCGGATCGAGTATCAAGCCGCTGATCGTTGCGGCGGCGCTGGAAAGCGGGCAGTACCGTCCGAGCAGCGTTGTCGACACCGCCCCCGGCTACGTCACCGTCGGTGCGAAGGTGATCGAAGACAGCCGCAATCTCGGCCGCGTCAGTCTGACGACGATACTCGCGCGCTCAAGCAACGTCGGCGTGACGAAACTCGCGATGACGCTGCAACCGGATCAACTTTGGGACACGATGACGCAGTTCGGTTTTGGCGCACTGACGACGAGCGGATTTCCCGGGGAGTCGGCAGGCATGCTGACGCATTTCAGTCATTGGCAATCGATCAGCCAGGCCACGCTTGCCTATGGCTACGGCGTATCGGTCACGCCACTTCAGCTTGCGCAGGCTTACGCCGTCATTGGCGGCGACGGCAGCCAGCGGCCGATTTCGCTGGTCAAACTTGATCGACCGGGTGATCGACAGCAGGTCGTCGGCAAAGAGACAGCGGTCGCTGTACGGCGCATGCTCGAAGAAGTCGTGCGACCGGGTGGCACCGGTACGAAAGCGGCAGTCGATGGGTATCGAATTGCGGGCAAGACAGGCACGGCCTGGAAATTCGCTTCCGGCGGTTATTCGCAAGACAAGTACATCTCGATATTTGCAGGCCTTGCGCCCGCGAGTGATCCGCGGCTCGCGACGGTCGTTGTCATCGATGAGCCGCGCGGCGAACTCTATTACGGCAGTGATGTTGCGGCGCCCGTGTTTGCGGATGTGATGGCTGAGTCTCTGCGCTTGCTGGCGGTGGCGCCCGACGCGACGCCCGCGCGAGAGTCGGGCGAGTCCCTGCGGGCGATGGCAAATCGGACAGTGAGTCGATGAGTATGCCAGCCGAACACGTGCCCTCAGATCCAACCCTCGCCGACTTGCTCGAAGGCTACGCGGACGCACCGGCGATTCCGATTCAGGGCGTTGCCAGCGACAGCCGTAAGCTCGCTCGCGGTTATCTGTTTCTGGCCAGCGGCGGAATGAACAGCCACGGGCTCGATTTCCTGGCGCAAGCGAAAGCCGCCGGGGTCGGCGCCGTTGCCTACGATTCGTCGACCGCGGACAGGCCCGACGATATCGGCGTGCCAATAATTGCCATCGACAAGCTCAGCGACAAACAAGGTGAGATTGCCAGTCGTTTTTATGGCCGTCCGTCCGAGTCGTTGCGCGTCATCGGTGTTACGGGGACCAACGGCAAAACGACTGTCGCCTGGCTCATCGCGCAATGCGCGCGACTTCTGGGTGAACGATGCGGCTACCTCGGCACGCTGGGATACGGCGTTGATGACATTCAGGGCGCAGAGGGAATGACAACGCCCGCCGCTGTCGAGTTGCAGGGCCGACTCGCTGATTTCGTGGCGCAAGGCGCATCCTTTACCGCCATCGAGGTTTCCTCACATGCCCTGGCGCAGGGTCGTGTCGACGGCGTGCGTTTCGAGGCCGCGCTGTTCACGAATCTGACGCGCGACCATCTCGACTACCACGCGGATATGCGAGAGTACTTTGAAACCAAGGCACGCTTGTTCCTCGAGTCCGGCGCACGAAATCGGGTCGTCAACGTCGATACAGAATTCGGTGCCGAACTGTCGGCGCGTTGTGGACCGGATGTCGTGGTGGTCTCAACAAAGCTCGATCGAGCCGCTACCGGCAATCCTTACGTCTACGTGCGTTCGGTCGTTGCGGCTCGGCAAGGCTCCGAGATCGCCTTTGTTAGCACCTGGGGGGATGGTCGATTCACGTTGCCGCTAGCCGGTGAATTCAATGTCGCAAACGCCGTCATTGTGCTCGCGCTCATGCTCAAGCTGGGCGTTCCGCTGAACACGGCCACAGGCGTGTTGTCTCGAGTGAGCGCGCCGCCGGGGCGCATGCAACGCGTTGCCGCCGAAGGCCCGGGCGTCTACGTTGACTATGCGCACACACCGAACGCCGTCGAAGCGGCGCTGCGCGCCTTGCGAAAACATTGCCGCGGCAAACTCTGGTGCGTATTCGGTTGTGGTGGCGATCGCGACGCCGGCAAGCGGCCACTCATGGCCAGGTCCGTGGAGCGGCTCGCGGATCGTGTCGTTATCACGAGCGATAATCCCCGCAAAGAGCATCCGCAACAGATTATCGACGAGATCGTGACGGGCCTCGCGCAGCCGGGCGAGGCAACCGTCATTGAGGATCGCTCGGCCGCTATCGCCTGGGCGATTGCCGAGGTGGCCGACACCGATGTTCTATTGATTGCCGGCAAAGGGCATGAAGACTACCAGCAGATTGGCGACGACCGCCTGCCGTTCTCGGACTATGTTGTTGCCGAGGCCGCGCTGCTGGCGCGTGCCGAGGGGAGTCAGCGATGATCACCTCGCTGAGTGCCGCGGCGCAAAGTATGAACGGCGTGTTGCACGGCGATGATCGTGCTTTTGCGGGCGTCAGCACCGACACACGCACCCTGCGTGATGGCGAACTGTTTTTTGCGCTGCAAGGTCCGAACTTCGACGGTCGAGACTATGTAGGTACGGCGCAGGCAAACGGCGCGGCCGGCGCCGTCGTGCCCAGTCGCGTGAACGAGGCGCTCTCGCAGATCAAAGTGGATGACACTCGCGCAGCGCTGGGTCGCTTTGGCGCGGCGTGGCGCAATGAGCACGACATTACCGTCGTGGGCATCACGGGTAGCAACGGCAAGACGACGCTCAAAGAACTGGTCAAGGCCTGTCTTGCACAACAGGCATCGACGTTGGCGACTCAGGGCAATCTCAACAACGACATTGGCATGCCGCTGATGTTGGCGAGAATAAAAGACGAGCATCGTTTCGCCGTGTTCGAAATGGGCGCCAATCACGCGGGAGAAATTGCCTACCTGACGAAACTTGCGCGGCCTGATGTCGTCGTCATCTCCAACGCCGCCGCGGCGCACCTCGAGGGTTTCGGCTCGATCGACGGTGTTGCCCGCGCGAAAGGCGAGATATTGCAAAACGCCGAGCGTCCTGCAGTCGCTATTCTGAACGCCGACGACCCGTACTTCGATTACTGGTGTTCGCTCGTCACAGACGTACGCATGCTTAGCTTCGGACTTGACGAGACGGCCGACGTTCACGCGGGCGAGATCGTGACGGGCGTTGAGCGGTCGCAGTTCCGTCTGCAGATGCCGGGCGCGGATATTGACGTGTGCCTGCCGCTCGTCGGCATTCACAACGTAAGAAATGCCTGCGCGGCAGCGGCTTGCGCGCACGCGCTCGGAATCGACGCAACAGCAATCAAGAATGCCCTCGAAGGCGTCAGTCCCATCAGCGGCCGCCTGCAGGCCCTGCGGGGAACAAACGGGGCAACGCTGTTCGACGACAGTTATAACGCGAATCCGAAATCCGTCATTGCTGCGGCTGAGTTCTTGTCACAGCTCTCCGGAGAGAGCTGGCTCGTGCTCGGCGATATGAAGGAGCTGGGTGACGATGCGGCGGCGATGCATCGTGAGGTTGGCGCCGCAGCGCATGCCTGCGGTATCGATCGCTTGTTTGCGTTAGGCGACTTGTCTCGCAACACCGTGGAAGGTTTCGGTGAGCACGCGAGTTGGTACGGCAGTATTGACGCGCTGGTCGACGAACTTAGTGAGAAGCTCACCAATTCCGTCAATGTGCTCGTGAAGGGCTCCCGTTCGATGCGTATGGAGCGTGTGGTAGACGCCTTGCGTGAAGTCGAAGCTGCGAGAAGAGAGGCCTGATCGTGCTGCTCTATCTCACAAAATACCTCGCACAGTTCGAATCGGGCTTCAACCTGTTCAATTACCTGACAATGCGCGCAATTCTCAGTGCGCTGACGGCTCTGTGCCTGTCGTTCATCATCGGTCCGCGCATGATCGAGCGACTGAGCGTGAACCAGATCGGTCAGCCGGTTCGCGAAGACGGGCCGGAAACACACCTGCTCAAGGCCGGCACACCGACGATGGGCGGTGCGCTCATCCTCACGGCAATTGCGATCAGTACCGTGCTCTGGGCCGACCTCGAAAACGCGTACGTCTGGATCGTACTGTTCGTCACACTGTCTTTCGGCGTCATCGGTTATGTCGATGACTACAAGAAACTCGTATTGCAGGACCCCGCCGGTATTTCGGCCAAGCAAAAGCTCTTCTGGCAGTCTAGTGCGGCTCTCATTGCCGCCGTTGCTCTGTACGTCACGGCAACTGATGAGGTGCAAACCTCATTGTTGATTCCGTATTTCAAGGATCTGGCCATTCCCCTGGGCATGTTTCAGGTTGTCGTGACGTACTTTTTTATTGTTGGCTTCAGTAACGCCGTGAATCTTACTGATGGCCTCGACGGTCTGGCGATCATGCCGACCGTCCTCGTTGGCGGTGCGCTTGGCATTTTCGCCTACGTCACCGGAAACATTAATTTCTCGGGTTATCTCGGCATTCCGTATGTGCCGGGAACGGGTGAGATCCTGGTATTTTGTACGGCGCTCGCCGGAGCCGGACTGGGTTTCCTCTGGTTCAATACCTATCCGGCACAGGTATTCATGGGCGACATCGGAGCGCTTTCACTCGGCGCGGCGCTCGGCGTCGTCGCGGTCGTCGTGCGACAGGAAATCGTGCTCGCGATCATGGGCGGTGTCTTCGTCGTGGAAACACTGTCGGTCATCATTCAGGTGGTGTCTTTCAAGATGACGGGCAAGCGCGTATTTCGCATGGCGCCGTTACACCATCATTTCGAACTCAAGGGCTGGGCGGAGCCCAAGGTCATCGTTCGCTTCTGGATCATCACGGTCATCCTCGTGCTGATCGGCCTTGCGAGTCTGAAGATACGATGAACGCGGCAACTGCATCAGCACATAAGGACCTCGTCGTGGGACTCGGCGCAACCGGCCTGTCCATAGCGCGGTACCTCAGAAGAGCCGATAGGGATGCCATGTTCTTCGACAGTCGCCGCAAGCCACCAGGGATCAAAGAACTCGACGAAGTCTGGCCGAATGCCGAAGTGCTGCTGGGCGACGCGCAGCTGCCGGGCGGTATCGCTCGAATTATCGCGTCACCGGGAATTTCCGACAGTCATCCCTTGTTGGCGAATGCACGAAAACGACACGTCGAAGTCGTTTCCGACATTGAATTGTTTGCCCGCGCGGCAAAAGCCCCTTTTGTGGCGGTCACGGGCTCCAACGGCAAGAGCACGGTGACGACGCTTATCTATCACATGTGTCAGGCGGATGGTCGCACGGCTCTCGCCGGCGGCAATCTCGGTGAGCCTGCGCTGGATCTTCTGCGGCATCCGATACCCCAGTTGTACGTACTCGAACTGTCCAGTTTCCAGCTGCACCGCACGCAAACCTTGCCGGCCGCCGTTGCCGTACTATTGAATGTGTCGCGCGATCATCTCGATTGGCACGCCGATGTCAGCGAATATCGACGTTCGAAATATCGCGTTTACCGTGAAGCGCAAGCTGCCGTCATCAATCGCTCCGATGGCGAAGCGGCAAAACACACCGAGCACTGCGAGCGCGTGATCAGTTTCGGTTCTGACGCTCCGGCCAACAACCAGTTCGGCATATGCAACGAGGACGGAAAGTTGTACCTCGCGCGAGGCGACGAGTTGCTGATCTCGGTCAACGACGTCGCGATGGTTGGCGTACATAATCAGCTCAATGCGCTCGCAGCCCTTGCTGCCGGTGAACTTATTGGACTGAGTATGGCGGCAATGCTGCAAGTGCTTGCGGAGTTCCCCGGCTTGCCGCACCGCATGCGGTTTGTTGCACGCATCGGCGCCGTCGACTACATCAACGACTCGAAAGCGACCAATGTCGCGGCCGCCGTTGCTTCGGTCAATTCGATTGACGGCCTGCTCGTGTTGATCGCGGGCGGCGACGGCAAGGGCGGTGATTTTGCCGACCTTGCCGAAGCGCTCGATGGAAAATTGCGCGCTGCTGTGCTGATCGGAACCGACGCAGAAAAAATTGCGGCTGCTCTCCATCCAGGTGCACGCGTTGAATATGCCGACGACATGGCTGCGGCCGTGCGCACGGCGGCGTCTTGCGCGGAATCGGACGACACCGTGCTGTTGGCACCGGCATGCGCGAGTCTCGATCAGTTCAAGAACTACATGGCACGCGGCGACGCGTTCCGTGACGCAGTGCAGGCGCTCACATGAGCTCTCAGACCATCACGATGCCCTTCCCGGCGCGGTTGAAGACCGAGTTACAGCTCGATCCTGTCTTGCTGGCGATTGTTTTTGCCTTGCTGTTCGGTGGTTTCGTGATCCTTGCATCGGCATCGATCTCGATTTCAGACAATGCTGTTGGCAACCCATTTTTCTACGTGCAACGGCAATTGCTCGCGGCGGCGATTGGCGGAGTCGCCGGCGGCATCTGTCTGTTCATTCCGATGCGCGTGTGGCAGAGCTTGAGTCTGTTGATGTTATTCGCCGGTCTTGCGTTGCTGGTTCTGGTGCTGGTTCCCGGTATCGGTTACGAGGTTAATGGCAGCACTCGTTGGGTTCGGATCGGCTTCATGAATCTGCAGGTGTCTGAGCCGGCGCGGCTCTGTTTCCTGCTCTACCTGGCCGGCTACCTGGTGCGTCGCAACAAAGCTCTGCGCGAGGAATTCGTCGGTTTCCTTCGTCCAATGCTGGTGCTGACGCTGGCCTGCGTACTGTTGCTCAAAGAGCCGGACTTCGGCGCTGCCCTGGTATTACTGGCGACGGCGCTCGCCATGTTGTTCGTTGCTGGTGCACGCATACGCGACTTCCTGGTGTTCTTCTCGACGGCTGTTATTGCCATGGGGGCGCTGGCGCTCACGTCGCCGTATCGCATGAAACGTCTTACGGCTTTCCTTGACCCGTGGGCGGATCCGTACGACTCGGGGTTCCAGCTGACACAGTCATTAATCGCAATCGGTCGCGGCGAGTGGTTCGGAGTCGGGCTCGGCGATAGCGTGCAGAAGCTCTTCTACCTGCCCGAGGCACACACTGATTTTGTATTCGCCGTGTTCGCCGAGGAGTTCGGTCTTCTCGGATCGCTGGTGTTGATCGCACTATTCTTGGCCTTGCTCTGGCGCGTTTTCAAGCTCGGCAGACGTGCGGCAAGTTCGGAGCGTTTTTTCGAAGCGTACATTGCCATCGGCCTCGGTACCTGGCTCGGATTGCAGGCCTTCATCAATGTCGGTGTGAACATGGGATTGCTGCCGACGAAAGGCCTGACGTTGCCGTTGATCAGTTACGGCCGCAGTAGCCTGATCATTACGATGATCTGTGTCGGCTTGCTGCTCCGCATTCATCATGAACTGGCTGTCGACGCGAAGCCTGTCAACCGCAAGCGAGGTCGAAGAAAATGACCGCGCGACGCATTCTCGTAATGGCGGGCGGCACCGGTGGCCATGTCTATCCGGCGCTCGCGGTTGCGCGCGCGCTGCAGGCCAGTTCGTGTGACGTTGTGTGGCTAGGCACGCACCGGGGCCTCGAATCTCGGGTCGTGCCGGCTGCCGGCATCGATATCGAATGGGTTGGTGTGAAGGGCCTGCGCCGCAAGGGCGTATTCGCCCTGCTCATTGCACCCTTACAAATTGGCTGGGCGCTGTTGCAGTCGCTCGGCGTCATCCTCCGTCGCCGTCCCGCAGCGGTGCTCGGCATGGGTGGGTTCGTCAGCGGTCCCGGCGGTGTTGCCGCCTGGTTGACGCGTCGACCACTCGTGATCCATGAGCAAAATGCCGCTGCAGGCCTGACAAATCGTCTTCTGGCGCGTCTCGCCCGGGTTGTGCTGCAAGCCTTCCCGGGCAGTTTTAATGCTTCCGTGAATGCGGAAACCGTCGGTAACCCGGTGCGTGAAGATATCGCCGCCATCCCGCGTCCGACGGAACGTTACATGAATCGACAGGGCCCGCTACGCTTACTCGTACTCGGCGGCAGCCAGGGAGCGTTGGCGCTGAACCGCACGGTACCGGCCGCATTGGCGCTGATTCCGGCCGAGGCGCGGCCCGATGTGCGCCACCAGTGCGGTGAGCGCACGCTCGACATTGCGCGGCAAGCGTATGCCGACGCCGGTGTCGAGGTCGAGTTGTTGCCGTTTATCGACGACATGGCGGCTGTGTACGGCTGGGCTGACCTGGTCGTTTGCCGTGCTGGTGCGCTGACCGTTGCGGAGCTCTGCGCGGCCGGACTGCCCGCCTTGTTCGTGCCGTACCCGGGTGCCGTTGATGACCATCAGACCGCGAATGCGGGTCCGATGACGACGGCCGGCGCCGCAGCGGTCATTCAGGAATCGGACCTCACGCCCGAGCTGCTGGCCAACATGCTGCGCGAGTGGCTGCGATCGCGCGAAACGCTGCTCGGCCGCGCCGAGCATGCACGCGCGCTGGCGACGCCAAACGCCCTCAATCGAATCACCGAGCTGTGCCTCGAACAAGCCGGGAGACCGGCATGATCAAACGCATGCGTCGCATCCACTGCGTGCACTTCGTCGGTATCGGCGGCTCGGGCATGTCAGGTATTGCGGAAGTGATGTTGAGCCTTGGTTACGCCGTGCAGGGCTCGGACCTCAAACGCAACAAACAAACAGGGCGCCTTGAAAATCTGGGTGCCACCGTATTCATCGGCCACGCTGCTGACAACATTCGCGATGCCGACGCTGTCGTCGTCTCCAGCGCGGTCGATGAAACCAACCTCGAAGTGGCTGCTGCACGCGAGCAACTCATGCCCGTTGTCAGTCGTGCGGAAATGCTCGCAGAGCTCATGCGCTTTCGCTATTCGATCGCGGTCGCCGGTACACACGGCAAGACGACGACGACAAGTCTGGTTGCCAGCGTTCTTGCCGAAGGCGGACTGGACCCGACCTTCGTGATCGGCGGGCGACTCAAGAGCGCTGATGCGAACGCGCGGCTCGGCCAGGGCGAATACCTGGTGGCTGAAGCCGATGAAAGCGACGCCTCGTTCGTACACCTGAAACCGATGCTCGCTGTCGTCACCAATATTGATGCCGATCACATGTCGACCTACGACGGTGACATCGAGAAGCTCAAGAGTGGCTTCATCGAATTTCTGCACAACCTGCCATTCTACGGACTTGCCGTCGTCTGCAGCGATGATCCCGGCATCAACGAAGTGCTCACCGATATTGGTCGGTCCGTGACAACGTACGGTGTCGAGGAGGGTGCGGATGTCCGGGCGGTGAACATCAGCTTTGATGAGGCGCGCTCGGCGTTCGACGTCATTCGGCAGCAACGCTCTTCCGAGGCGGGACCTTCCGACGGAGACACAGCGGACTCCATGTCCCCCGTCCTGCACGTAAGTCTGATGTTGCCGGGCATGCACAACGTACGCAATGCGCTCGCCGCAATCGCCGTCGCGAATGAGTTGCAGATCGGTGACGATGCGGTCGTCCGAGCTCTGCAGAGCTTTGAAGGCATCGACCGACGTTTCCAGACCTTGGGTGAAGTCCGGATCGAGAAGGGCAAGGTCCTGCTCATTGACGACTACGGCCATCATCCGACAGAAATCGCGGCGACGCTCGAAGCGGCGAAGTCAGGCTGGCCGGAGCGCCGCGTCGTGCTGGTTTTTCAGCCGCATCGCTACACGCGCACGCGCGACCTCATGGACGATTTTGCAACGGTGTTGTCGGATGCCGACGTACTGATACTCCTCGATGTTTATGCAGCAGGCGAAGACCCTATCGCGGGGGCCGACGGCCGCTCGATGGCGCGTGCCGTCCGTACGCGCGGTGCGGTCGAACCCGTATTCGTCGAATCGCTCGATGACCTTCAGCCGGTACTCGAAGACCTGCTCGCCGATGGCGATCTCGTGCTGACGATGGGTGCCGGTGACATTGGCGCCTATGCGAGCAGCCTGCCGGAGCGGCTCGGTAAAGGCCCCGCTCTGAAGGTGCACTCATGATGGCGGCCGCAAGGGACCTCAAGGTGCAGGGCGAGCTTCGTTATGACGAGCCGATGAGCCGGCACACGTCATGGCGGGTCGGCGGTCCGGCCGAGACCTTCTTCGTGCCATCAAGTATCGACGATCTCGCCACCTTTCTCGCGGACCTCGACGCGGATACGCCGTTGTTCTGGCACGGCGTTGGCAGCAATCTTCTGGTTCGCGACGGCGGCCTTCCGGGGGTCGTTATTTCGGCGACCCGGATGTTGAAGGGCATGGAGCGCATCGATGATCTGCGTGTGCGGGCCGGCGCCGGCGTTCCGTGCACACAGCTTGCGCGGCAGTGCATTCGGTGGCAGCTGGGGCCGTCGGAGTTTTTTGCCGGAATTCCGGGGACAGTTGGCGGGGCGCTGGCCATGAACGCAGGGGCGCACGGCGGTGAGACCTGGGAACGCGTCGAGTCGGTGCAAACCATAGATCGCAATGGCGAGATTCATGAGCGCACGCCTGACGACTATGTCGTTGCATACCGCAGCGTTGAAGGCCCGGTGAACGAGTGGTTTCTCGCCGCGACGTTCTGTTTCGAACCCGACGCAACGCCGAGCATGGATGAGATGAAGCGTATGCTCGAGCGCCGCAGAACGACGCAGCCGCTGGGACTTCCAAGTTGCGGCTCCGTATTTCGCAACCCGCCCGGCGATTATTCGGCACGGCTCATTGAAGCAGCAGGCCTCAAGGGTTACCGCATCGGCGGCGCCGAGGTGTCAACCAAGCACGCGAATTTCATCATCAACCGCGACAACGCGTCGGCGAGTGATATCGAAGAACTGATCGAACACGTTCGCAAAACCGTGCTGGAAACGCACGGCGTGAGCCTCCGGCACGAAGTTCGCATCGTCGGTGAGGCACTGACATGAACGCCGTGCCGACGATTCGGGAACAACGGTACAGGATTTCCGATGCCGCGGAATTCGGTCGGGTTGCCGTAATGCTGGGCGGCCATTCAAGTGAACGCGCAGTATCGCTGGATACGGGCGCCGCCGTCCTCAAAGCATTGCAGTCAAAGGGTGTCGATGCGCATGCCTGGGACCCCGCTGAAAAGACGATGGCGCAGTTCGCCGAGGCCGGGTTCGATCGCGTCTGGATCGCGTTACACGGTCCGGGCGGCGAGGACGGTGCGCTACAAGGTGCGTTGCAGTGGCTCGAAACGCCCTACACGGGCAGTGGCGTCATGGCGTCGGCGCTCGCGATGGATAAAGTCAGAAGCAAACACCTGTTTCGCGCTTGCGACATCCCGACGCCGGACTACGCCGTGGTGCGCTCCTACGCCGATGCATCGCTCGCCGCCGAGCAACTGGGATTCCCGCTCATTATCAAGCCGTCCGGGCAGGGTTCGAGTGTCGGCATGTCAAAAATATTTGAACGCGCCGAACTGAATGACGCGGTTGATATTGCGCTGCAATACGAGGCGACTGCCTTGCTCGAATGCTGCATCACGGGGGATGAATTCACGGTCGCCGTGCTGCAGGGTCGAGCGCTGCCGAGCATTCGCATCGTCACACCCCGTGTTTTCTACGATTACAGGGCGAAATACGAATCCGACCGCACGGAGTACATCTGTCGCGGCACGGCAAGCGACGCAGATGAGCAAATCTATGCGGATCTTGCTGTCGCCGCGTTCAACGAACTGGGCTGCACCGGCTGGGGTCGCGTGGATTTCATGACCGGCGCGGATGGTCGGCCGCAGGTTCTCGAAGTGAATACGGTACCCGGCATGACAAGCCACAGTCTCGTGCCGATGGCGGCACTGAAAGACGGCATCGATTTCAACGAGCTCTGCTGGCGCATTCTCGAAACGAGTTTCCACGACATTGAAGCTGCAGACACGCTAGGGGTGGCCGCAAATGGCGCGTAAACAGGCCAGGCGTCGCAAGCCGAAAGCGACAAAGAAGATCAAGATGCCGACCATTCGTATCGGCCGCATCGTCGCGCCCCTGGTTGCAGTCGGGGTGGTCTTTGCGACTTACCAGCTGAGTCTGACGATGCTGGATCGCACGATTACATCCATTGAAATCAGCGGTCCATTCCAGCGTGTTACTGCGCTGCAGATCGAAGAGGCGATCGGCGACGAAATCGACGTGGGTTTTGTCGCTGCCGATCTCGACAGCCTTCAGGATCGTATCGTCGCGCTGCCATGGATCGACGAAGCTCGAGTTGCGCGACGCTGGCCGAGTCGGATTTCCATCACCGTGACCGAACAGGTGCCCGCCGCGGTCTGGGGCGAAAGCGGCCTGTTGAACACGCGTGGGGAACTGTTCGTTTCCGAGGCGCGCCATACGCCGGCCGAATTGCCGCGCCTGAGCGGACCCGATGACCGTTCTGCGGTAGTCGCGAAACGCTATCTCGATGTCCGCGACCGGCTCATCCCCGTCGGTCTCGATTTGCGGCGCGTACACCTTGATGCCCGCGGATCCTGGCAGATGACGCTGAACAACGGCATCGAAATCAGGCTGGGCCGCCGCAACGTCGCTGCGCGTACAAACCTGTTTCTCGACGTTGTCGCCGACATCATCACGAGTCGCTCCAAGGAAATCGACTATGTCGACATGCGCTATGGCAACGGCTTCACGATTGGCTGGAATGGCGGCCCGAATACGCCGGTAAACAGTCCAAAAACGTCAAAGCAGGAAATGCTCGCCCTCAGAGGTAGGGATTGAATGTCGAAGCGTGCTGACAAGAACCTGATTGTTGGACTTGATGTGGGCACATCCAAAGTTGTCGCCATCGTGGGTGAACTGAATGACGACGGCAAGATCGAAGTCGTCGGAATCGGTTCGCATCCCTCTCGCGGCTTGAAGAAAGGCGTCGTCGTGAATATCGAATCGACGGTGCATTCCATCCAGCGCGCCGTGGAGGAGGCCGAGCTCATGGCCGGCTGCGACATTCACTCGGTCTACACCGGTATCGCCGGCAGCCACGTGCGCAGCCTCAATTCGCACGGCATTGTCGCCATCCGTGACAAGGAGGTCAGTGCGGGCGATGTCGACAGGGTTATCGATGCGGCGCGCGCCGTGGCGATCCCGGCCGACCAGAAGATTCTGCACATTCTGCCGCAGGAATTCGTTATCGATAACCAGGAGGGTATTCGCGAGCCGATAGGCATGTCCGGCGTACGACTCGAGGCGAAAGTGCACATGGTGACGGGCGCGGAAAGCGCTGCACAGAACATCGTCAAATGTGTACAGCGCTGTGGACTCGAGGTGGAGGATATCGTCCTCGAGCAACTCGCATCGAGCTATGCGGTTCTGACTGACGACGAGAAAGAACTCGGGTCCTGCATCGTCGACATCGGCGGGGGCACGACCGACATTGCCGTGTTCCTCGGCGGGGCGATCCAGCATACGGCCGTCATTCCGATCGCGGGTGACCAGGTCACCAATGACATCGCGGTGTCGATGCGCACGCCGACGCAATACGCCGAAGAGATCAAGATCAAATACGCCTGCGCGCTCTCGCAGCTGGCCAATCCCGACGAGACGATCGAGGTGCCGAGCGTGGGCGAGCGGCCGCCACGGCGCCTGGCACGCCAGACGCTCGCGGAGATCGTCGAGCCCAGGTATGAAGAGCTCTTTGGCCTGGTACGCGACGAGCTTCGCAGAAGTGGCTTTGAAGAGCTGATCGCGGCAGGTGTCGTTATTACGGGCGGCAGCGCCAAGATGGAGGGTGCCGTCGAGCTGGCCGAAGAGGTGTTTCACATACCGGTCAGGCTCGGTGCACCGCAATACGTCGAAGGCCTGATGGACGTTATTCGAAATCCGATTCATGCCACGGGTGTCGGACTGCTTTTGTACGGCAATGAAAACCTGTCGCGACGGGATCGGCGCAGTACGCCGATCGGCGGCAGCGTAGGTGAGGTGTGGGATCGAATGAAATCGTGGTTCCAGGGCCATTTTTAGTAATGATTTTTTAAACCGGGGTTCAGTGAGTACCCCACAGGGAAAGTAAACAAGCGGAGGAAGACTCAATGTTTGAATTAATGGATGCGCATAGCTCGACTGCGGTCATCAAAGTCATCGGTGTCGGTGGTGGCGGTGGTAATGCCGTGGCGCACATGGTGGATACCGGCATCGAAGGTGTTGATTTCATTTGTGCCAATACGGATTCGCAGGCGCTCAAAGGATCACGGGTGCGAACGTCGTTGCAGATCGGCTGCAACATCACCAAAGGACTCGGCGCCGGTTCCGATCCCGATATCGGCCGTCAGGCCGCGATGGAAGATCGGGACCGCATACTGGAGGTCATCGAAGGCGCGGACATGCTGTTCATCACGGCCGGCATGGGCGGTGGTACAGGAACGGGCGCGGCACCCATCGTTGCACAGGTGGCCAAGGAGCTCGGAATCCTGACGGTGGCCGTCGTGACCAAGCCTTTCCTGATGGAAGGCGGCAAGCGGCTGCAGATCGCGGAGCACGGCATCGGTGAGCTGGGCAAATACGTCGACTCGCTGATCACGATTCCGAACGAAAAGCTGCTGACGGTACTGGGCGGTGAAACGACGTTACTCGATGCATTTCGATCCGCCAACCAGGTACTGCAAGGCGCGGTGCAGGGTATCGCGGAGCTCATTACCTGCCCGGGTCTCATCAACGTCGACTTTGCCGATGTGCGCACCGTGATGGCCGAGATGGGCATGGCGATGATGGGTACGGGTGTTTCTTCAGGCGAAGATCGTGCGCGTGAGGCCGCCGAGGCGGCGGTCTCGAGTCCGCTGCTTGAAGACATCAACCTGGCTGGCGCCAACGGCATACTTGTCAATGTGACCGCCGGCATGGACCTGGCCATCGGTGAATTTCAGGAAGTCGGTAACACGGTCAAGGAATTCGCTTCAGACAATGCCACTGTGGTCGTGGGCACCGTCATCGATCCGGAAATGACCGACAGAATCCGCGTTACGGTCGTTGCGACGGGACTGGGCCAGCAGGCGAACGCCGAATCGCAGATGCGCATCGTGCGTCGCCCGACGGCGCAGACAGAGCCCAATTACCAGACCCTGGATAAGCCAACGGTGCAGCGCAAACGGGCCGTCGGCGATGGCCTGGAAGGGACCGGATTACAGGAAGAATTGCTGGATATTCCGGCATTCCTGCGACGCCAGGCCGACTGACCGGGGCCTGCGTGGCCCGGCGGCGCTACTCACTCACCGCCGGGAAATCTCCTCCGCTTTGCCGGCCCGGATTCCTCCGGGCCGGCACCCCGCCTGCTCGTGGCTGCCCGTACTTCGCAAGCTACACTTGAGTTGCCAGCTAAGGCTTTGAAATATTGAAGAGTTTTTCCAGCCTGTGGTAACCTTGCCCGCGCTATGCTCAGACAACGCACTCTCAAAACCACCATTCGGGCGACCGGGGTCGGCCTGCATACGGGCGAAAAGGTCTATATGACGTTGCGCCCTGCTGCAGAGAACTCAGGAATTACGTTTCGTCGTGTGGACCTCGAGCAGCCGGTGGACATTCCGGCAGATCCGCGCCTCGTTGGTGAGACGATGCTGGGCACGACGCTCGTCAAAGGTGACGTGAAGGTGGCGACGGTTGAGCACCTGATGTCGGCATTGGCGGGACTGGGTATCGATAACGTGCACGTCGATCTCTCCGCGCCCGAGGTACCCATCATGGATGGCAGCGCGGGACCGTTCGTTTTTCTGCTTCAGTCGGCCGGTATCGAAGAGCAGAATGCGCCGAAGAAATTCATACGAATAAAGAAGAAGATACGCGTCGAAGACGGTGACAAGTGGGCGGAGTTCGTTCCTTTCAATGGATTCAAAGTGAACTTCGAAGTTGATTTCAACCACCCTGTATTCAATAAGATCTCGCAGCAGGCGACGATCGATTTTTCGTCGACATCCTTCTTGAAAGAAGTCAGCCGCGCACGGACCTTCTGTTTCCTGCGTGACGTCGAAGCCCTGCGCGAACGCAACCTGACGCTCGGCGGCAGCATGGACAACGCCATCGTGCTCGACGATTACCGAATTCTCAATGAAGACGGGCTTCGTTACAGCAACGAATTTGTCATTCACAAGATTCTCGATGCCATCGGCGATGTGTATCTTCTGGGCCATGGCCTCATCGGTGAGTTGCGCGCGTACAAGTCAGGCCATGAGCTGAACAACAAGTTGTTGAGAGCAATGCTCGCGGATAAGTCGGCTTGGGAAGAAGTCACATTCGCCGATCCGAAGCAGGCACCCATCTCGTATGCGACACCCGCGTACGCGTAACTTTTGATTCACGGTCTCTTGTTGCGCCGGCTCCCTGCTTGGGGAGTTCCACTCGCTTGGGCGCGCCCGGCTTCCTGCCTCGCGCGCGTCGGGCCCCGCTCGTCTTGACCTCCCTGGGACACCCCGGCGATCAACGCCGCAGTGGCAACGATCAACGCATTGCCGAACTAGGGGCTGATTGCGGTAACGACAACCCGGTGTGGCGCCGGCCATCCCTCGACGGTTCGCGATGGATCATCGGGATCCAGCGCTTCGCGCAGCGATTCGAACGGCATCCATTCCGTCGTGCGCTGCTCGTCGGCGTTTGTGATCGACCGGTCGACGATCTCTATGTCCCGGTAGCCCGAGCGTGCCAGCCAGGTCGTCAGTTCGGCGATCGTCGGTAATAACCAGACATTGCGCATGCGCGCATAGCGGTCCTTTGGTGTGCAGGCATACGATTCCTGGCCAGGCACATAAATAGTCTCCAGAACCAGTTGCCCGTCCGGGCGCAGTGTCGTCCTCAGTCGACGCAAGTGATCGATCGGCGAACGCTGGTGATACAGGACGCCCATGGAAAAGGTCGTGTCGAAGCTACTACGTGCGGGCGGCAGCTCCTCGAGGCGAAGGGGTAACACGAAAATATTTGCGTCGCGTTCGAACGTATTGATCGCAAGGAACTGCATCACGTAGACCAGCGTGGGATCGACGCCGATGACGATGCTCGCACCGGCCTTGCGCATCTGTAACGCGTAGTAGCCGTTGCCGCAGCCGACGTCCAGGACCCTGCGGCCGTCGAGCGCTTGAACGGCGCCGGCAAGTCGCGCCCACTTACGATCACTGCGCCATTCCGCGTCGATTTCAACGCCCGCAACGCTAAACGGACCCTTGCGCCATGGAGACAGGCCGAGCAAGAGCTCGCGAAGCCGGACCGGGTTCGCGGCTGCGTTTGGCAGCGCGCTCAGGATGTCACGCCAACGTTCGAAGTCGCCGTGAGTTTCGGCGGACATTCGGGTATCCAGCAGCGCTCGCATGGCATCAGGCCAATCTGAAAGACCCATCGACGTGAGGCCGTCGGCCAGTGACTCCGTGTTGAGCAAGTTCGACATTGTCAGCGAATCGCGATAATCGAGACGAAATTGAAATAGCGAAGCCAAACGGCGGAATGCGCGAAGCCGGCTTCCTTCAGGCGCGCGCGGTGCATCGGCACGGTCTCGGGTACAAGCACGTTTTCGAGCGCCGCGCGTTTGCGGCTGATTTCGAGTGCGCTGTAGTCGTTGCGCCTCTTGTGCTCGTGGTGCAGGTCAACGAGCAGCTCTTCCATATGCGGGTTCTCATCGATGACCTTCTCGGATAACACGAGTAGCCCGCCGTCGTTCATCCCCTCGTATATGCGACGCAGCATCGAGTCACGATCCTCGGGGGGCAGGAACTGCAAGGTGTAATTCAGGACGACCATCGAGGCGTTCACGATTTCAATGTCGCGGATGTCCCCCAGAACAAAATCTACGTCGGTCATGACGGGCAAAATGCTGGTGTCGTTGGCAACAATCTCCTTGCCGCGCTCGATCATCGCCGGCGCCGTGTCCACCGCGACGATTCGACAGCCCGGCTCGTTGATTCCCTGTCGCATGGCGATCGTCGCGGCGCCGAGCGAGCAGCCGAGGTCGTAGCAGTTGCTGCCGGCGCGAACATAACGTCTTGCCAGAGATCCGATCGCCTCGATCGACGCCGCGTACCCTGGAATAGAGCGCCGCAGCATGTCGGGAAACACGGCTGCGACCTTGTCGTCGAAGCGAAACGGTTCGCTGCCCGTATCGGCCTTGTAAATGGTGTCTTCAGACATACGTCAATTATTCTTGAGGGCCGTCCTGTATGACGGATCCTCATCACATGCGACAATCACGACTATGCTACGCGAACTTCACCAGGAACTTGGCATTCCCGAGGATTACGGCCTCGACGGCCGCAAGCCCGTATTCGAGGAGGCGGCCGACCTCGTCGAAGTCGGCCCGAACCTCGTGGGACGGATGCAGCAACTCGAACCAAGAACCGCCGCGAAGTGGACTGAAATGGTGGCCGCGGCGGCGGCCGATGGGATCACGCTGCTGATCGTCTCGGGGTTTCGCGATATTGACTACCAGGCCCGCTTGATTCGAAAGAAAATCAATGCAGGTCAGATAGTTAGCGATATTCTGGAGGTTAACGCGGCGCCCGGATTCAGCGAGCACCACACGGGCAGGGCGATCGACATTGCGACGCCCGGATCCCGGCCATTGACGGAGGAGTTTGAGGACTCGGACGCGTTTCGCTGGCTGCTCCAGAACGCAGCCAGATTCGGATTTTCGATGACCTATCCACGGCAGAATGCGCAAGGTTTCATCTACGAGCCCTGGCACTGGGCCCGGCAGCCCTGAATCACCGCGAAAGCACCGCCAGCCATGCGTTTCAGCCGATTTCCCGCGGCCGGCAGAAATATGAAGAATCAGTCGTTTAGCTGTTGACACGTCGGCAGGGTAATTAGACAATGCCCGGCTTGCGTACGCGGAGGGGTACTCAAGCGGTCAACGAGGGCAGACTGTAAATCTGCTGGCTATGCCTACGTAGGTTCGAATCCTACCCCCTCCACCAGAATGATGGTTCGGCTGAGGGAGGATTTCAGACCGACGCCAGCCGCGCGAGATACAGACAGGAAAAACATGACATCCGGACGGTTTAAAAACTAAAGACTGTCAGGATTTTTGCACGCCTGAATAACGTAAGTCGTTGACAGGTTCGCGGCGAAAGATGGTGGCTCGTCACTCCTTAAGATAGAGGCGGGCCAGAAAAAGGCGGGTGTAGTTCAACGGTAGAACCTCAGCCTTCCAAGCTGATGATGTGGGTTCGATTCCCATCACCCGCTCCAAGATTGGAAGATTGTGTAACGACCTAAGAATGGCCCACACAGCGAATTGCCCACATAGCTCAGGGGCAGAGCACTTCCTTGGTAAGGAAGAGGTCCCCGGTTCAAATCCGGGTGTGGGCTCCAGAGATAACGGTAGTATTTTTTAGATCACAACTTTTGGATTACTTCAGGATCAGCAGGAAAAAGTCTCATGTCTAAAGAGAAATTTGAGAGAACAAAGCCCCATGTAAACGTAGGCACGATTGGTCACGTGGACCATGGCAAGACGACGCTGACGGCGGCGCTGACGAAGGTCATGTCGGAGAAGCACGGTGGCGAGGTCAAGGGTTACGACCAGATTGACAACGCCCCGGAAGAGCGCGAGCGTGGTATCACGATTGCGACGGCGCACGTGGAATACGAGAGTGACAACCGTCACTATG
>JABDNG010000008.1 GCA_013001045.1 Woeseiaceae bacterium
CATAGTGACGGTTGTCACTCTCGTATTCCACGTGCGCCGTCGCAATCGTGATACCACGCTCGCGCTCTTCCGGGGCGTTGTCAATCTGGTCGTAACCCTTGACCTCGCCACCGTGCTTCTCCGACATCACCTTCGTCAGCGCCGCCGTCAGCGTCGTCTTGCCATGGTCCACGTGACCAATCGTGCCTACGTTTACATGGGGCTTTGTTCTCTCAAATTTCTCTTTAGACATGTCCCTAGCTCTCGGTTTTTTTAGCTTGCCTTTCTCATGACCAAATCCGCGACGTTCTGCGGCACTTCTGAGTACTTCTGAAACTCCATCGAGTACACGGCACGGCCCTGGCTCATCGAGCGCAAATCCGTGGCATAACCGAACATCTCGGCCAGCGGTACTTCGGCACGAATCGTCTTGCCCGAGGGCGTGTCGTCCATGCCTTGCGGGAGACCACGACGACGATTCAAATCGCCCATGACATCTCCCATATATTCTTCGGGCGTCACTACCTCGACTTTCATGATCGGCTCAAGCAGCACCGGGTTCGCTTTTAACGCACCCTCGCGGAAGCCCATGCTGCCGGCGATCTTGAAGGCTATCTCGCTCGAGTCGACGTCGTGGTAGGAGCCGTCATACAGCGTAACCCTGCAGTCAACCACCGGGTAACCGGCAACCACGCCGTTTTCCATCTGTTCCTGCACGCCACGATCGACGGCAGGAATATACTCTCGTGGCACCACGCCGCCAACTATTGCGTTGACAAATTCGTAGCCCTCTCCCGCTGGCAGTGGCTCAATCTCAATATACACGTGACCGTATTGGCCGCGACCACCGGATTGACGAACGAACTTACCTTCCTGCTTGACCGTTTTCCTGATCGTCTCGCGATACGCCACCTGCGGCTTGCCGACGTTGGCATCAACACTGAACTCCCGCTTCATGCGATCGACGATGATGTCGAGGTGCAACTCGCCCATGCCGGAAATAATCGTCTGGTTCGACTCTTCGTCCGTATGGACGCGAAACGAGGGATCTTCCTTGGCCAGCTTCTGCAACGCGATGCCCATCTTGTCCTGATCGGCTTTCGTCTTGGGCTCGACCGCAACGGAGATGACCGGCTCCGGAAACTCCATGCGCTCCAGCGTAATCTGGTGCTTCACATCGCAAAGCGTGTCACCTGTCGTAACGTCTTTCAGGCCGACCGCCGCAGCGATATCGCCGGCGCAGACTTCCTTGATCTCTTTTCGATCGTTCGAGTGCATCTGCAAAATTCGGCCGATGCGCTCTTTCTTACCCTTAACCGGGTTGAATATGGTGTCGCCCGAGTTCAGTACACCCGAATACACTCGAAAAAACGTCAGATTGCCGACGAACGGATCGGTCGCAATCTTGAATGCCAATGCGGCAAACGGCTCGTTGTCGTCCGCCGGCCGCTTGGCTTCAGTTTCGTCGTCGATGTGACCCGTAATCGCGGGCACATCGACCGGCGACGGCATAAACTCGATCACGGCGTCAAGCATTGCCTGCACGCCTTTGTTCTTGAACGCCGAACCACACATGGTCACAACGACTGCACCCGCCAAAGTGCGCGTGCGCAGCCCAAGACAGATTTCTTCTTCCGTCAACTCGCCGTTGTCGAGAAACTTGTCCAGCAGATCTTCATTTCCCTCCGCGGCGGCCTCAACCATCTTTTCACGCCAGGCTTCTGCCTCGGCACGCAATTCCTGCGGGATCTCACGGGCCTCGAAGGTCGTACCCATGTTGGCTTCGTCCCAGTAGATCGCATTCATGCGAATCAGGTCGATCACGCCCTCGAAGCGATCCTCTGCCCCAATCGGCAGCTGGATCGGCACGGGGTTCGCACCGAGTCGTTCTTTAACCTGCGCGACCACCCGGAGGAAATCGGCGCCGGCACGATCCATCTTGTTGACGAAGATCATGCGCGGAACTTTGTACTTGTTGCCCTGGCGCCAAACAGTTTCCGTCTGCGGCTCCACGCCACCAACGGAACACAAGACGGTGATCGCGCCGTCAAGCACGCGAAGGCTGCGCTCGACCTCAATTGTAAAGTCGACGTGCCCCGGCGTATCGATGATGTTTATGCGGTGCTCATCAAACTGCTTGTCCATGCCGCTCCAGAAGCAAGTGGTGGCGGCGGACGTAATCGTAATGCCACGCTCCTGCTCCTGTTCCATCCAGTCCATAACGGCTGCACCGTCATGCACTTCGCCTATCTTGTGCGAAACACCGGTGTAGAAAAGGACGCGCTCGGTCGTGGTTGTCTTGCCCGCATCAATATGGGCCATGATGCCTATATTGCGATAACGCTCGATGGGAGTTGTACGCGCCACGACAAAGCCATCTACCAGCGGTAGTGCGAGAACGCTTTGTTCGCTTCCGCCATACGGTGCGTATCTTCTTTCTTCTTGACGGCGGTGCCACGATTCTCAGCGGCTTCAAGCAATTCATGAGCCAGGCGGTGCGCCATGGACTTCTCGCTGCGCTTGCGGGCGGCGTCGATAACCCAACGCATTGCCAGCGTCTGGCGACGAGCAGGACGAACCTCTACAGGCACCTGGTAGGTTGCACCACCAACACGGCGCGACTTCACCTCAACCATCGGCTTGACGTTTTCGAGCGCGGTCTCGAGCAGTTCAAGCGCCTTTTCGCCCGTCTGCGTTTCGCGATCGGAAATTCGATCCAGGGCACCGTAGATGATGCGCTCCGCGACGGATTTCTTGCCGTCATTCATGATCATATTCATGAACTTCGCAAGCAGATCGCTGCCGTATTTCGGGTCGGGCAGAATCGTGCGTTTCGGGGCCTGTGTTCTTCTGGACATGTGTGGTCTCTGTTCGTATCGCTGCTTTAAGCGGAGTTGGTTACTTTATTAATTCGGGCCGGCAGCTTCGCCAATGAGCTTGTCAGCCGGCTGGCACTACGATTTCGGACGCTTGGTACCGTATTTCGAGCGCCCCTTGCGACGGTCGGATACTCCCGCACAGTCAAGCGTGCCGCGGACCGTGTGATAACGCACACCGGGCAGGTCCTTAACACGACCACCACGAATCAGTACTACGCTGTGTTCCTGCAGGTTGTGACCTTCACCACCGATATAGCTGGTGACCTCGAAACCATTTGTCAGGCGCACACGAGCCACCTTGCGCATGGCCGAGTTCGGCTTCTTCGGCGTCGTCGTGTAGACGCGCGTGCAAACGCCGCGCTTCTGCGGACTGGCGTCGAGTGCCGGTACCGTGCTTTTCGCGCGCTTCGTGGCTCGCGGACTACGTACTAATTGATTCACTGTGGCCATGGGCCTTCACTCTTTATAGGGTTATGAAACAGTCTTTTAAAATCTCAGCGCCACAAAAAAACGCGCGCACCCGACAACCGGACTTCCTGAGTCCAGAGGCCGGGAAAAATCAGGGCCTGCCCAGTGGCAAGCTCCAAAGTAGTTCGGGGCTCGTCTATCGACGGGCCCCGGGGTCAAGGCCGGGCATTTTAGTGATGCGGGGAAGGCCAAGTCAAGCAACCGTCGACCCCGCCGCACACGAACAGCTAAGCCCTTGTTTTTCTTAGGCAGTCGTTGTTTCTTCGCCACCGTCTGCGGGCGTATCCGATTCCACCGCCGCAACGATGTCAGCCGACGCATCCGCATCGGTCGACGCCTCAGCCGATTCGGCCAGGGCCTGCTCGGCCTGCTGCGTCTCCTCGAGCCCGCGCAGTTGATCGGCGAGGTCCTGCTCACGTGTACGCCGACGTTCCGCATGGTGTGCGAAACCCGTGCCAGCCGGAATCAGTCGACCAACAATGACGTTTTCCTTAAGGCCTCGGAGCTCGTCGCGAAGTCCGCGAACGGAGGCCTCAGTCAGAACTCGGGTGGTTTCCTGGAACGATGCCGCCGAGATAAACGACTCGGTGGCCAGCGATGCCTTGGTAATACCGAGAAGCACGGGATCCGCCGTCAGCGGCTCCTTCTTCTGAGCAACAAGCTGTTCCGCTTCCTCGAAGAATCGAGCCTTATCGACCTGCTCGCCGCGCAGGTAATTACTGTCACCCGGCGTTGCGATGATCACCTTACGCAGCATCTGGCGAATGATCACCTCGATGTGCTTGTCATTGATCTTCACACCCTGGAGACGGTAGACGTCCTGTATTTCACGGACCAGGTAATCGGCCAGGTTCTCGACGCCCTGCAGTCTCAGGATGTCATGCGGGTTTGGCTCGCCATCGGCTATGGTTTCGCCGCGGACGACTTGCTCACCCTCGAAGACGTTGAGGTGGCGCCACTTCGGAATCAACTCCTCGTGACTCTCGCCGTTTTCTTCGGTAATAACCAGGCGCCGCTTGCCCTTGGTTTCCTTGCCGAAACTAACGGTGCCGGTATGCTCCGCCATGATCGCCGGATCTTTCGGCTTGCGCGCCTCGAACAGGTCGGCAACACGCGGCAGACCACCGGTAATATCACGCGTCTTCGAAGACGCCTGCGGGATACGCGCTATGACGTCACCCACCGATACCTTCGCGCCATCCGCCATGGCGATAATTGCGTCGACCGGCAAGGCATAGACTGCCGGGATGTCGGTATTAGCGAAGCAAATTTCCGTACCCTCGTCATCAACCAGTTTTGCAACCGGACGCAGATCCTTCCCAGAGCCAGTGCGGCTTTTCGGATCGAGCACGACGATGCTGGTCAGACCGGTGAACTCGTCAACCTGCTCGGTGACTGTGATGCCATCGATAAAGTCCTCGAACTTGATCCGCCCTTCAACCTCGGTGACAACCGGGTGAGTGTGCGGATCCCAGTTTGCAACAATCTGTCCTTGTTTGACTTCGGCACCATCCTGAATCGTAATCGTTGCACCGTAAGGCACTTTGTAACGCTCGCGCTCACGACCCATCTCGTTGACGATCGAGATTTCACCCGAACGCGACACGGCGACCAGGTAGCCTTTGTGATGCGCCACCGTCTTGATGTTGACGAGTTTGGCGATACCTGCCGACTTGATCTCGATATTGTTGATCGCCGCAGAACGTGATGCAGCACCACCGATATGGAAGGTACGCATCGTAAGCTGTGTACCGGGTTCGCCGATCGACTGTGCCGCGATAACGCCAACGGCCTCACCGATGTTGATGCGATCACCGCGCGCGAGGTCGCGTCCGTAACACTGCGAACAGACGCCATAGCGAATTTCGCAGGTGATGGGCGAACGTACTATAACGTGGTCAATCTGCAATTCTTCGAGGCGTTGCACGATCGCCTCATCGAGCAACGTGCCTGCGTCGAACGCAACCTTGTCGGTACCCGTGACAAGTACCGGCTCAGCGAGAACGCGACCGAGTACTCGCTCGGCGAGCGGCTCGACGATATCACCGCCTTCAACCAGCGGCGCCATCGACACGCCATTACGAGTTTCACAATCCACTTCGGTAACTACGAGGTCCTGTGCGATATCGACGAGTCGACGTGTCAGGTAACCGGAGTTGGCCGTTTTCAGCGCCGTATCGGCCAGGCCCTTACGAGCACCGTGCGTCGAGATAAAGTACTGCAGTACGTCCAGCCCTTCACGGAAGTTCGCGGTAATCGGCGTTTCGATGATCGATCCGTCAGGCTTGGCCATCAGACCACGCATACCGGCAAGCTGCCGAATCTGCGCAGCGGAGCCACGAGCGCCGGAGTCGGCCATCATGTAAATCGAGTTGAAGGACTCCTGCTCCACCTGCTTGCCGCTGGCATCCTTGACCGATTCTGACCCCAACTTGTCCATCATCGCCTTGGCAACCTGGTCGTTGGTGCGTGACCAGATGTCGACAACCTTGTTGTAGCGCTCACCGTCGGTAACCAGGCCGGAACCGTACTGATCCTGAATTTCCTTAACCTCGGTTTCGGCAACCGCCAGAATTTGCTCTTTGTTCTTGGGCACAACCATGTCGTTAACACCGATCGAGATTCCGGCCCGCGTGGCGAAACGGAAGCCCGTGTACATCAGCCGGTCTGCGAACACCACGGTTTGCTTCAGGCCGAGCTTGCGGTAACAGACGTTGATGACGTTCGAAATCGCCTTCTTTGTCATCGCCTGGTTGAGGTGCTCGAATTCCAGCCCTGTGGGCATGATGTCTGACAGCAACGCGCGACCGATCGTGGTGTCGAGAATCTTGTTGATCTCGCGGATTTCGTCGTCGTCATCGCGCTCCTGAACCGTAACCCGGATTTTGACCTTCGCCTGCAGCTCGGCCGCACCGGTTTCATAGGCGCGCCGTGCTTCGTCCAGGCTCGCCAAGGTCATGCCTTCGCCCTTCGCATTGACGCGCGAACGCGTCATCCAGTACAGGCCGAGTACGACGTCTTGCGACGGTACGATAATCGGCTCGCCGTTTGCGGGCGATAGAATATTATTCGACGACATCATCAATGCACGCGCTTCGAGTTGTGCCTCGATTGACAGCGGCACGTGAACGGCCATCTGGTCACCGTCGAAGTCGGCGTTAAATGCCGTACAAACGAGCGGATGCAACTGGATCGCCTTACCCTCGATCAACACGGGCTCGAACGCCTGGATACCGAGCCTGTGCAGCGTGGGTGCACGGTTCAGCATAACCGGGTGCTCGCGAATAACGTCTTCGAGGATGTCCCAGACTTCCGGCCCTTCTCGCTCGACGAGCCGTTTGGCCGCTTTTATCGTGGTCGCCTCACCGCGTAGTTGCAGCTTCGAGAAAATGAACGGCTTGAACAATTCAAGCGCCATTTTCTTCGGCAAACCGCATTGGTGCAGCTTCAGCGTGGGTCCTACGACGATAACCGAACGACCCGAGTAATCAACGCGCTTGCCAAGCAGGTTCTGGCGGAAGCGGCCCTGCTTGCCCTTGATCATGTCGGCCAGCGACTTCAGCGGGCGCTTGTTGGTGCCCGTGATCGCTCGGCCACGACGGCCGTTATCGAGTAATGCGTCGACCGATTCCTGCAACATGCGCTTTTCATTTCGCACAATAATATCCGGCGCGTTCAACTCGAGCAGGCGACGCAGACGGTTGTTGCGATTAATCACGCGACGATACAGGTCATTGAGGTCCGACGTCGCAAAGCGGCCGCCGTCCAGCGGCACCAGGGGACGAAGGTCCGGCGGTAAGACGGGCAGAACGGTCAGCACCATCCACTCCGGTTTGTTGCCCGATTCGACGAACGACTCGATGAGCTTGAGGCGCTTCGACAGACGCTTGATCTTCGTCTCCGAGCGCGTCGCACCCATGTCCTCGCGAACCTTTACGATTTCGCGCTGTAGATCGATGGTCATGAGCATTTCGCGGACGGCTTCGGCGCCCATGCGTGCGTCGAACTCGTCACCGTACTGCTCGAGCGCATCGAGATACATGTCGTCGGTCATAAGCTGACCGCGCTCGAGCTCCGTCATTCCCGGCTCGACGACCACGAAGGCCTCGAAATACAGGACACGCTCGATTTCTCGAAGCGTCATATCGAGCATAAGACCGATGCGCGATGGCAGCGACTTCAGGAACCAGATATGTGCAACCGGACTCGCCAGTTCGATGTGCGCCATGCGCTCGCGGCGAACCTTGGTCTGCGTGACCTCGACGCCGCATTTTTCGCAAACAACCCCACGGTGCTTCAGGCGCTTGTACTTGCCACACAGGCACTCGTAGTCCTTGATCGGACCGAAAATCTTTGCGCAGAACAGGCCATCACGCTCGGGCTTGAAGGTTCGGTAGTTGATGGTCTCCGGCTTCTTGACCTCGCCGAATGACCACGAATGCACCATGTCCGGTGAGGCGAGACCGATGCGAATTGCATCGAAGTCATCAACCGGGTTCTGGTATTTGAATAGCTTAAGCAGATCTTTCATTAGTCTGTCTCCAGCTCAATGTTGATGCCCAGAGACCGAATCTCTTTGACCAACACATTGAACGATTCCGGCATGCCGGCATCCATGTAATGTTCGCCGTCCACGATATTCTTGTACATCTTGGTGCGTCCCTGGACATCGTCTGACTTGACCGTCAGCATTTCCTGCAAGGTGTAGGCGGCTCCATAGGCTTCGAGCGCCCAGACCTCCATCTCACCGAAGCGCTGACCGCCAAACTGCGCCTTACCGCCCAGCGGCTGTTGCGTAACCAGGCTGTACGGTCCCGTCGAGCGGGCGTGCATCTTGTCGTCAACCAGGTGATTGAGCTTCAACATGTACATGTAGCCAACGGTAACGTCGCGGTCGAACATGTCGCCCGTGCGGCCGTCGTACAAGGTCGACTGACCCGACGAATCCAGACCGGCGAGCTCGAGCAGCCCCTTGATTTCGGCCTCAGTCGCGCCATCGAATACCGGCGTTGCCGTGGGTACACCATTGGTCAGGTTGCCTGCCAGCTCGAGCACCTCGGCGTCGCTGAACGACTTGATGCTCTCGACCTTGCCGCCTGTCTTGTTGTAAACAGATTCGAGGAACTGTCGCAGCTTCGTCATCGACTCCTGCGCTTTGAGCATCTCGTCGATCTTCTTGCCGACGCCTTTCGCCGCCCAGCCCAAATGGGTTTCCAGAACCTGCCCCACGTTCATTCGTGACGGCACGCCGAGCGGGTTCAGAACGATGTCGACCGGGTTGCCGTCTTCGAGATACGGCATATCCTCGACCGGAACGATCGTCGAGATCACGCCCTTGTTACCGTGACGGCCCGCCATCTTGTCACCCGGCTGAATGCGTCGTTTGACGGCAAGGTAGACCTTCGTCATCTTGAGCACGCCCGGCGCCAGGTCGTCGCCCGCGGTGATCTTGGTCTTCTTCTCTTCATAGCGACGGTCGAACTCGTCACGCTGCGCCTTCAGGCGTTCGAAGGAGTTTTGCAGCTGTTCGTTCGCTTCGTCGTTCTTGAGTCGAATCTCGAACCACTGCTCGCGCGGCACCTCTTCGAGGTATGCTTTGGTGATCTTGCTGCCGGACTTGAGTTTGTTCGGACCACCCTGAGCCATCTTGCCCGTAAGCATGCGCTCGACACGTTCATAGATGTCTTCTTCCAGAATACGCAGCGTGTCGTCGAGGTCCTTGCGAACGCTTTCGAGCTCTGCTTTCTCAATCGATAGCGCCCGCAAATCCTTTTCGACACCATCGCGCGTGAATACACGAACATCGATCACGGTGCCGTCCATTCCAGGCGGCACACGTAAGCTGGTGTCCTTTACGTCAGACGCTTTCTCGCCGAAGATCGCGCGCAGCAGCTTCTCTTCCGGCGTCAACTGGGTCTCGCCTTTCGGCGTTACCTTGCCGACAAGAATGTCGCCGGCCTTGACCTCTGCGCCGATAAACGCGATACCAGACTCGTCAAGCTTTGCGAGTGCCGCGTCACCCACATTCGGAATATCCGATGTGATGTCTTCGGGACCGAGCTTCGTATCGCGCGCGACGCATTGCAGCTCTTCGATGTGAATGGTGGTGAAGCGGTCTTCCTTGACGACGCGCTCTGAAATCAGAATCGAGTCCTCAAAGTTGTACCCGTTCCATGGCATGAATGCGACCAGCAGATTCTGACCCAGTGCGAGCTCACCCATGTCGGTCGACGGGCCGTCGGCAAGAACGTCGCCGGCTGCAATCTGGTCGCCACTTTTCACCAGCGGCCG
>JABDNG010000078.1 GCA_013001045.1 Woeseiaceae bacterium
GCCGCGCGGCAATCATTGATGGGGAAGAACGCAACGCATTTCTACCGGCGCCCAATGCACTTCGAGCGCGCCTTAGGTCCCTGGCTCTACGCGACCGACGGATACCGCTACCTCGATTGCTACAACAACGTGCCGCAAGTGGGTCATTGCCACCCTCATGTCGTGAAAGCCATCGCCCGACAAGCGGCCGCTCTCAACACCAACACGCGTTATCTCTACAGCAGCGCCATCGAATACGCCGATCGCCTGACCTCGAAACTTGCTCCGCACCTGACCGCCTGCATATTTGTCAACTCGGGCAGCGAAGCCAACGACGTCGCCTGGCAAATGGCCAAACTGATCACGGGCAACACCGGCGCTATCATCATGGAGGACGCTTATCACGGCATCACCGACGTCATTCGAAAATTCTCTCCGGGTCGGCCGAGCGTCGAACTGCCCGATTTCCTGGAAGGACTCATCGTTCCCGATCCGTATCGCGGACCGTACCGCGAAGATGACCCGGAGCTGGTCGAAAAATACGCCGCCGATGCCGATCGTGCGATTGCGGCGCTTGACGAAGCCGGGCACGGCACCGCGGCTTTCATGGTTGATTCGGCGCTGTGTTCGAGCGGCGTACCGAACGTGCCGGATGGTTATATGCGTGCCGTCGAACGTACGATTCGCTCGGCCGGCGGACTCATGATCTGCGACGAGGTCCAGTCGGGGTTTGGCCGAATGGGCCAATGGTGGGGCCACGAGCATCACGGCGTGCGGGCCGACATCGTTACGATGGGAAAACCGGTAGGTAACGGCCATCCGCTCGGCGTTGTCGTAACAACGGACGACATCCTGAATCGCTTCATCGACAGCACGCGCCTGTTCAGCACATTCGGTGGCAATACCGTCGCCTGTGCCGCAGGCAATGCAGTGCTCGACGTCATCGAGCAGGAAGACCTGATCGATCGCGGCCGAACAATCGGCAACTACCTGCGCACCGAGATTACGAAGCTCGCGTCGAGACACGAACTGATCGGCGACGTCCGCGGGCACGGCATGGTCACGGGCCTGGAGTTCGTCACGAATCGCGGCACACGCTCGCCGGCGCGCGAAGAAACGGCTCGCCTGCTGGAACTGATGAGAGAACAACGGGTGCTGGTGGGTAGCGAAGGGCGAGACGCGAACATATTCAAGTTGCGACCATCCCTGGTATTTACACACGAACACGTTGATATATTCATTAGCGCGCTGGATCACAGCCTGGAAAATTTATGAATAACAAAACCGACTTTAAAACGGCGCAACAATTCCTGGTCGATAACCCCGACATCGAGGTTATCGAGGTGTTGCTGATTGACCTGAACGGCGTGCACCGCGGCAAGTGGATTCCGCGGCACAAGCTGCAGAGCGTGTTCGAAGGCGATATGCGCATCGCGTTAACGGGCGTCACGCCCGATATCTGGGGCCGCGATGTGCCGTCACTGTGTGCCAAGACGGGTGACGGCGACGGTATTTGCGTGCCAACAGTCCGTACGTTAAAGCGCCTGCCCTGGCTGTCACGCCCAACCGCGCAAATGTACATGCACCTGACGCATCAGGGCGAACCCTGGGGTTACGATCCGCGCGTAGTCCTCGGGCAACTGCAGCAGCGCTTTGCGGAGCGCGGATTAATCGCCGTTGTGGCGCCGGAACTCGAATTCATGCTGTTGTCGTCGGAACGCGATGCGGAGGGTATTCCGCAAGTTCCACAGACGCGTATCAACGGTCGCAGCAAGGTTGGCGGGCAATTGTACGGTACGGATATCATGCATGAGTTCGCGGACGTACTGCATGAAATGCGGGAGGCCTGTGATTCGATGGATCTGCGGCTCGATACGCTCGTGAAAGAACTCGCGCCCGGGCAGTATGAACTGAACCAGCATCACCTTGGCGACGCCCTGCAAGCTGCGGACAACGCGCAGATGCTCAAGCGCGTCATCAAGGGAGTTGCCCAAAAACACGGCTACGTCGCCACGTTCATGCCGAAACCGTTTGCACATGTGGATGGCAATGGCTTCCACACGCACATCAGCGTGCTCGATGAAAATGGCAAGAACATATTTGATGACGGCACCGAAAGAGGTAGCCAGGCACTGCGTCACGCCGTAGCCGGTCTTGCTGCGACGATGTCTGACCTGATGCTCGTATTCGCGCCTCACCGGAACTCGTACCGGCGATTCGCTGCGGGCACCCACACGCCGATAGCACCGACGTGGGGCTATGAAAACCGCGATGTTGCGCTGCGAATTCCTGTTGGCGATCCGCAAGCACGCCGAATCGAACACCGGGTTGCCGGTGCCGATGCGAATCCCTACCTGG
>JABDNG010000093.1 GCA_013001045.1 Woeseiaceae bacterium
CCCGCGCACGAGGGGGTGGCTGGCTGATCTTTAGCTGAGCAACGCAAGACCAAAAGCCCATCTCTGCCGACTTCAGGGATGGGCTTTTTTTTGGCCATGGATGGCCTTATGCCGCGGAGCACAGGGAAGTGCGAGAGCGGCGTTGGCCCGAGGTGGCCTTATGCCGCGGAGCACAGGGAAGTGCGAGAGCGGCGTTGGCCCGAGGTGGTCTTATGCCGCGGAGCACAGGGAAGTGCGAGAGCGGCGTTGGCCGAAGATGGTCTTATGCCGCGGAGCACAAGGATGTGCGAGAGCGGCGTTGACTTGAGAACGAATAATGCAGGCACCATTCGACATAGCGGCCGACCTGGACACCCCGGTGTCGGCTTATCTGAAACTCAAGGCGATGCGCCCGCGGTTTCTGCTCGAGAGCGTGGAGGGCGGCGAGCGGCTGGCGCGCTATTCGTTCCTCGGCTTCGGTGATGCGCTCGAGGTTCGCATGGATCACGCGTCGATGCGTGTCAATGGTGAAACGCAGCCGCGACCGCGAAGCAAAGAAGAGTACCTGGGCGCATTGCGACAAGCGTTGGCTCTCGCACCGAGACCGCAGCCCGATGATGACCTGCCCTTCGCGGGCGGCCTGGTCGGCGTGTCCGGTTATGACGTGGTGCGGCTGTTCGAACGCTTGCCCCGGAATACGGACCCGCAAACGACCGTCCCCGATGCCGCGTTCGTGGCCCCCGCCTCGCTGCTCGTTTTCGATCACCTGACGCGCCGCGTCGCGTTGCTGCACGACGGACCCGAGGAAGATCGGCAGCGGCTGCGGGCAGAAGTAATCGAGCAACTGCGAGGGCCTGTCCCGCCCCCGAACGGCGATGCATCGATCTCTCCGGCCGAAGCGAGTCTCACCGAGGCGGAGTATTCCGAGCGTGTGAACGCGTGCAAGGAGTACATCGCAGCTGGCGATATCTATCAAATCGTGCTTTCGGTGTTGTTTCGCGGCAAGAGCAATGTCGCGCCGTTCGAGGTGTATCGGGCGTTGCGTCTCCTGAATCCGTCGCCGTACATGTTCTTTTTCGATTTCGACGATTTCAAGGTGGTTGGCTCTTCGCCCGAGGCGCTCGTGAAACTCAACGGCAATACGGCGTCACTGAGGCCCATCGCAGGCACCTTGCCACGAGGCGCGACACGTGAAGAAGACATTGCCAACGAGGCGGCGTTGCTGGCCGATCCGAAAGAAGCAGCTGAACACGTCATGCTCGTCGATCTCGCTCGCAACGACCTCGGTCGGGTCGCGCGCGCCGGGTCGGTGCAGGTCGATCCTTACCGTGCCATCGAACGTTACAGCCACGTCATGCACATCGTTAGTGGTGTGCAAGGCCGGCTCGACAGCGAGTTCGATCAATTCGATCTTTTTGCGGCGAGCTTTCCTGCCGGCACGCTCGTTGGTGCGCCCAAAGTGCGGGCGATGGAGATCATAGAGGAGATGGAACAGGTCGGGCGTGGCCTCTATGCGGGAACCGCGGGTTACTTCGGCCTCAGCGGCGACATGGACCAGGCCATCACGATCCGAACGCTGGTGTTCTCGGGAGACGAATACAGTTTCCAGGCTGGCGCCGGTATTGTTGCCGACTCCGTTCCAGCCAGGGAGTACCAGGAGGTGCTCGCCAAAAGCGCCATTCTCAGGCGTGCCCTGGAAATCGCAGTGGAGGGCTTGTGATGGGCGATCAACAGTCTTTTGAGCATGTGCGCATGTTGTTGGTGGATAACTACGATTCTTTCACTTACAACCTCGTACAGGCGTTCGCGGCCTGCGGCGCCGACGTCATGGTCTATCGAAACGACGCGATCAGCGTCGAAGAGGGTCTCGCGCTGGCGCCAACACATCTGGTGATATCGCCCGGACCGGGTCGACCTGAAGACGCCGGCGTGTCACTGGACATGATCGGCGCATTTGCGGGACGTGTGCCGATACTCGGCGTCTGCCTCGGTCACCAAAGCATCGTGCAACACTATGGCGGCGACATCGTGCGTGCAGAGCGCCTGATGCACGGCAAGACCTCGATGGTGAGTCACGATGGCCAGTCAATTTTCGAAGGGCTCTCGAATCCTTTCGAAGTTGGCCGTTACCACTCGCTGTGCGCCGAGCAGGACTCGTTGCCCGCAGCGCTGCAGATCACCGCAGAGACCGATCGAGGAGAAATTATGGGCGTGAGGCACAAGACCTTGCCCGTAGAAGGGGTGCAGTTTCATCCGGAGAGTGTTTTGACGCCCGAAGGAGACCGGCTGATGATGAACTTCATGCGCAAACAGCGGAAGCGTGAGCAATGAGCAAGGAATACAGTCGCCTGCTCGATCGGTTACTTGATGGGCATGCGTTGTCTGAACGTGAGGCTTATGACCTGATGCACAAGCTTGCGGAAGGCGAGTTGCCGCCGGCCATGGCGGGCGCGCTGCTGGCAGGCCTGCGCGCCAAGGGCGAGACGGCCGACGAGATACGCGGTTTCGCCACGGCGATGCGAGAACTTGCGTTGCATCCGGAAATACCCGATGGCGCGCCGACGGTGGATACGGTCGGTACGGGCGGAGACGGTTCCGGAAGCCTGAATCTGTCGACAGGCACAGGCCTTCTGGCCGCAGCGGCGGGTTCGCGCGTCGTGAAACACGGTAACCGCTCCATCTCCAGTCGCTCGGGCAGCGCCGACTTGCTCGAATGCCTGGGCATGCCGCTGCCGCTGAAGGAACAAGAAGCCGTTGACTGCCTGAACGCAACGAATTTCACGTTCTTGTTTGCACCGGCCTATCATCCTGCGATGAAGGCGGTCATGCCGATTCGAGGTGCGCTCTCGGTACGAACGGTGTTCAACGTGCTCGGCCCGCTCACGAATCCGGCGGCGCCGCCGTTTCAGCTGATCGGCGCCTACAGCAAAGACGCCGCACGGTTGATGGCGGATACGCTGGCGGGCATGCCATTGGAGAGGGCGTTCGTTGTCCACGGTGAACCGGGTTGGGATGAGGCCACGCCAGCGGGCGATTTCTGGTTATACGATGTGCGCCCGGGCGTCGTCACGGAGTCGAAGCGATCGCCTGCCGACTACGGATTGCAGCGCTGTAGTCCCGAGGAACTCAGGGGCGGAGACGCAGAACACAACGCGGCAGAGTTGATCCGTGTGTTCAAGGGAGAGGACAAGGGTGCGCACCGGGATGCGTTGCTGATGGGAACCTCGCTGGTACTCGAAGTACAGGGCGCGGCCGAAAACGCCGTCGACGGCGTGTCAAAAGCCGCCACCGCACTCGATGATGGACGCGCGGAGGCGCTGCTTGAAAATATGCGCAGGCACTTCCAGGGCTGATGGGCGACTTCCTGCACACCATGGCTGTCGGAAGTGCCAAGCGAGCGGCGGCGCTATCGCCGAGATTCTCGTCGTCTGACTTTGACCGACCCCTGCTACCTCTCCGACTTGGCGATTTCGATGTGATCGCCGAAATAAAGGATCGTTCGCCAGCCGAAGGCGCGCTTGCAACGACACAGCGCGATCGCGTCGAACAGGCGAAGAATTATGCGAGGGGTGGCGCTGCTGCTATTTCCGTGCTGACAGAGCCGAGCCGTTTTGACGGTGACCTCGCTCATCTCGAAGAGGTCGTTGCCGCCGTGCCAACAACGCCCGTCATGCGCAAGGATTTTCTGGTCGAGCCCGTGCAGGTCGACGAAGCGCGCAAAGCCGGTGCGAGTGGCGTCTTGCTAATTGCGACTTTATTGCCTGATGACAAGCTTCGCGCGATGCTGGATGCTGCCTGGCGGCACGACATGTTCGTGTTACTCGAGTCGTTCGACGAAGACGACCTGGCGCGTTCATCGCGATTGCTCGACAACGCCGTTGATCTCGAGCACGCCGCGGCGGGGCAGCTCCTGATGGGCGTCAACACGCGTGACCTGCGCACGCTCGAGGTCGATAACGAGCGGCTAAAAAACCTCGCGCCGCTGTTGCCGAACGCACGTTGTGTTGCCGAGAGTGGCCTGCGCGTTGCGGATGATGCAGCGCGGGTCGCGGGCTATGGTTATCACCTGGCGCTGGTCGGCACGGCATTGATGCGAAGTGACGATCCCGCCGCTTTGCTTGTCGCGATGCGTGCCGCCGGTGCGGCATCGGTGACGGCATGAGTCTGCTGGTAAAGATCTGTGGCTTGCGCGATAAGCGACACGTCGCCGTTGCAATGGACGCGGGCGCGGGCGCGCTTGGCTTTGTCTTCGCGGAATCATCTCGACAAATAGGCCCACGAACCGCGCGAACAGTCAGTGATATCGTGCCGCGCAGCGTAAAACGCGTGGCCGTCATGCGGCATCCGTCCAGCGATGAGTGGCGTGCTGTTCTGGAACAGTTCGAGCCGGACGTTCTGCAGACGGATGCGGAGGACTTCGACTATCTTGAGGTTCCCGATTCCGTCGCGTGCTGGCCGGTCTATCGCGAGGGGGGGGCACACCCCAATGGCACCGAAACCTATCTGTATGAAGGCCCCAATAGTGGCCAGGGAGAGACCGTAAACTGGTCGACGGCGGCCGAGATCGCGCAACACGGCCAGATGATTCTCGCCGGAGGGCTGTGCCCGAAAAACGTCGCAGGCGCCGTACAAGCGGTGCGACCGTTCGGCGTTGACGTCTCGAGTGGCGTGGAGTCGACACCTGGCGAAAAAGACCCGGAATTAATAAGAGAGTTTATTGCAGCGGCGCTCGCCGCGGAGAAAGTCTTATGAGTTCACTGCTGCAGGCCGACGAGGCATCAGCACTACTGGCCGCGGCCATTCGTGGCGAGCTGCCGGACGAGCGTGGCCGCTTCGGTCCATTCGGCGGTCGTTACGTCCCGGAGACACTGGTGCCGGCTTTTGAGCGCCTCGAGGCCGGCGTGCGGGAACACCTGCATGACCCCCGGTTTCAGGCGGAGTTTCGAAAGGAACTGCACGAGTGGGTGGGCCGACCGACCGCTCTGACGTTTGCACCGCGGCTGAGCAAGCGCTGGGGCGCCGAGGTATGGCTGAAGCGCGAGGACCTTGCGCACACGGGCGCGCACAAGATCAATAATGCGATTGGCCAGGCGATTCTGGCAAAACGGCTGGGCGCAAAGCGCATCATCGCCGAAACGGGTGCCGGGCAACATGGCGTTGCATCCGCCGCAGCGTGCGCACGCGTCGGATTGCCGTGCAGCGTATACATGGGTTCCGTTGATATGGAGCGCCAGGCCCCCAACGTTGATCGCATGCTTCGGCTCGGTGCCGAGGTCGTCGCGGTGGAGTCCGGCGACAAGACCTTGCGGGCTGCTATCGATGAGGCGCTCCGAACCTGGGTGACTGATCCCGAGGGCATCTACTACCTGTTGGGGTCCGCAGTCGGAGCGCATCCGTACCCGTACCTGGTGCGTGAGTTGCAATCCGTGATTGGCGAGGAAGCACGACAACAGATGATCGATCTCGCGGGAGGGTTGCCTGACGTTGCGTTCGCCTGCGTCGGTGGCGGGTCCAACGCCATCGGTCTTTTTTACCCATTGCTTGGCGATGACATCGAACTGATCGGCGTCGAAGCAGGCGGTACGGGTGATGGCCTGGGGCAGAATGCCGCAACGCTCGCAACGGGCACGCCGGGCGTGTTGCAGGGCTCTTACACGATCATCCTGCAGGACGATGACGGCCAGGTGCAGGAGACGCACTCGATCTCGGCTGGGCTCGACTATTCCGGCGTCGGGCCGGAACATGCTTTGCTGCAGGCAACCGGACGCGTTACCTATATTTCGGCACAGGACGACGAGGCGCTTGAAGCCCTCGAAGAGCTGTGTGCCAGTGAAGGAATATTGACAGCGCTCGAGACGTCACATGCATTTGCAGCCGCACGTGACTACGCGAGGCAGCATCCGGGCGCGCGAATACTCATTGGCAACTCCGGTCGCGGCGACAAGGACATGCCAACGCTAACCAAATACCCGGCGAGGATTCGAAACCATGCAAGCGCATGAACGCATTAGCGCAGCCATCGTCGCTGCGAATGATTCGGGTCGACCGGGACTCGTACCGTTTATCACGGCGGGTTATCCGAAACCGGCCGACTTCATCACCACGCTGAAGGCGATCGCCGCGATGGGCGATGTTGTCGAACTCGGCATTCCTTTTTCGGATCCGATGGCCGACGGTATGACCATTCAACGCTCCAGCTTCGAAGCGCTGCGACAAGGCGTCAGCCTGAAATGGATCTTCGACCAACTCGACTCGGCCAGTGGCGAGATCAAAGCGCCACTCGTCATGATGTCCTACCTGAACCCCTTGCTGGCGTTCGGTTACGACGAACTCGCCGATCGTGCGTTGGCGGCCGGTGTCTGCGGCTTTATCGTTCCGGACTTACCGTTTGAAGAAAGCGGCGACTTCCGCGCCGCGCTCGAAAGTAAAGGTCTCGGCCTCATCCAGCTGGTCACGCCCGCAACGCCGGAAGAGCGGCTGCGGACGCTCTGTGATGCGTCGCGGGGATTCGTCTATGCCGTGACGATTACTGGCATCACCGGCGGAGACGCCGGCCTTCCGGCCGACTTGACGGACTACCTCGACAAGGTTGCCAGTATTTCGTCCTTGCCCGTGTGTGCCGGTTTCGGTATTCGTACGGCAGACGATGTCGCCGCGGTCGGCAAACACGCGGCGGGTGCGATTGTCGGCTCGGCACTCGTTGAGGTGCTGGAGGGTGGGGACGATCCGCAACCTTATCTACGCTCCCTGATCGGCCAATGAAGAAGCTGACATCGGCAGATTCGCTGATCACGATTAACCACTACAAAAACCTGCTTGCTTCGGAGGGCATTCGCTGCGAGATTCGTAACGAACATCTCGGTTCCATTATGGGTGAAATGCCATTTGTCGAGACGTGGCCGGAGATCTGGGTCGTCAACGATCTGGACTTCGACCGTGCAACGCAGTTGATCCGTTCTGTCGATGATGAAAGTCCCACTTCGCCGTGGCGATGCAAGAAATGCGGCGAGGAAAACGAGGGGCAATTCGCGGCCTGCTGGAATTGCAGCGCGAGCGCCGATTAGTCTTTCACTTTCGCCGCCCACCATCCCTGCCGCGGCGTCGACCGCCGGGGAATCTCAGTCGCTCGGACAGCTGTTTCACAAACTCGCTTTGTGAGACACCCCGGCACTCACCGCCGCTAAGTCATCGTGCTGCATGAGGGCTGCGCTGGGGGAGTTCCTCGAGCGTCGTGCGACACGCAGCGACGCAGGGACGCCAAAGCAAGCGGCGCCCGATGAGAGCGAGGCAGGAAGCCGAGCGAGCTTAAGCGAGAGGAAGCTCCCCCAGCGAGGCCCGCGGCTCTGGAAAGTGGATGGTGGGTTAGGGCATGCCGCGTGCCAACAGCCTGGTGCCCGCGATCTCACTTCTTAAGATCGCCGCAACTTTCTCGGGCTGCATTGGCTTGCTGATCAGGAAGCCCTGCGCGAGATCGCAATTGCAGCTCTTCAAGAACTCGAGCTGCGTCACCGTTTCAACGCCTTCTGCGGCCACCTCTATATCCAGGCCTTGCGCCATCGCGATGGCGGCGCGAACGATGCGCTGATGACTGTTGTTGTCTTCGACGTCGGAGATCAACGACTGATCGAGTACAAAGCTGTCGATAAAGCCGTTGTCGAGCGACTCAAACGACACGTCGCGCGTACCGAAATGGTCGAGTGACAGTCGTACGCCGAGCTTTCTTAGTCCGCGCAGGGTTTCAAGTTCGCTATTGCGCTTGCGCACGATATCGCCGTCGCCGATTTCGAGTTCAATACAACCGGGGTCCAGCGCCGTGTCTGCGAGCGACTTGGCGACCGCCTGAACCAGCCGGTCTTGCAACAGTTGCTGTGGCGACAGGTTGATGGCAATTGAAAGGTCGGGTAATTCGAAGCGCCGTTGCCAGCCGGCGAGCTGTCGGCACGCTGCGGCAATCACCCACTCACCGGCCGAATGAATGAGTCCGCTGCTCTCGAGAATGGGCAGGAATCGCGCAGGCGGTAGCAGGCCGAAGCGAGGGTGTTGCCAGCGCAACAACGCTTCCAGACCAATAAGACGACCGCTCGCAACATCGATCCGCGGCTGGTAGTGCAATACAAACTCATCACGAACCAGTGCGTGTCGCAGCCCGATCTCGAGTTCTTCACGTTGTTCGAGCTTGGTATTGAGGGCGTGGGAATAATACTGAAATCGGTCGCCACCGCGTTTTTTGGCTTCGTACATCGCAATGTCGGCTGCCTTGATGAGCCGGGTCGCGTTGTCGCCTGCATCGGGAAACATCGCGATACCGATGCTTGGGGTCGCATACACTTCGCTATCACCAAGCTGATACTTCTCCGACAATACGAGCAACAGTTTTTGTGCCGCTGCCCCGGCATTGCTGGCTTCGCCGAAATCCTCGAGGCAGACTACGAATTCGTCGCCGCCCCAGCGACCCGTGAAATCACCGATTCGCAAGTTTTGCCGAAGCCGCGTTGCCACTTCGCGAAGTAGTGCGTCACCGACGTCATGTCCCAGGGTGTCGTTGACTGACTTGAAGCGGTCAAGATCGATAAACAGCGTGGCGAGCGCTGCCGATTTTCGTTGGCTGCGCCCCACGGCGCGTGCCAGCTGTTCGATAAACAGGCCACGATTTGCCAATCCCGTGAGCTCGTCGTATTGCGCTCGCTTTTCGAGCTCAGAAGTCTTTCGAGTGAGTTCGGTCATGTCACGAAAAGTGATAACGCCGCCTATCAGTTCGCGATTGCCGTCGAAGAGCCCCTGGCCGTTCAGACTAAGCACGATATCCGGTTGCTCGGGCGTGCGGTAAATAGCGACCTGACCTGCAAACTTCTCGCCGTTGCGGGCGCGGACGAGCGGCAGATCTGCGGAGTTCCGGTAGTTGTTGCCGCTTTTGTCGATGCAGCAAAAAGTCTGTTCCCACGTCGGATCAGGATACGTTCGTTGTCCCAGCGCCAGTATGGATCGGGCCGCCGGATTGATATCAAGGACATGGCCCGCGATATCAACGACGATTACGCCATCGTTGATGTCTTTCAGAATGGACAACACGGTCATGTCGGTTTCGGACAGCCGGCGTTTCAGGCGGCTGCGCTGCACAGCGTGTTCGAAAACTGTGGCCTGCTCCTCGATCGTGATGTCATCAACGCAGATATAAGCTTCGGCTCCTGCGCCGATCGCAGCGATCCCGCGGTGTTCGTGCGCTTTTTGTGTGAGCGCGATCACCGGGTATGGTCCCAGCGACTGGATGATGCTGCCGAGCGAATGTCCCGATTGTGCGATCGCCGGGCCGACCTCGAGAAGAACGATATCGACCATAAAAGCAGCGTCGTCGGGTAACTCGAGAGACACGCTGCGCGTCAGCATGGTGCAACAGGACAGGGATTCGAGTTCGCTGAGGTAGTCCGCGGCGAACTCCCCACGGCCCAGGTAGAGTATCGAGTGCCCGGACATCAGATACGCACGGCCACTGGTGGCACCTTGCCCGTAGTTCTACAAAACTCAGCGAAAAACGAACAAGTGTCTCTGGGTGCCATATATTGTTTTCGTTCTTGGGTTCCCCGGGCGACGACCGGGCTTGTATCGGGCCAGTCGCATAATACCAGAATAGTAAACAAACACAGTCGCTTAAGCGACTTATTTGCCGCCGGCAGCTCGCCGCTTTCAAACCAATTCAAAGGCACAGGCATCCAAAGGTCACGATAAAGGGAGAAATGGCACTTGGCAGCGCTTTTGACCGCAAACGTCAGCGACTATAGTCAGATCATGGTCAGCACCGATTCAGACGCAGCCGCCGACGAAGCCGCCTGGATCAGGCGCGCTCAGCGATCAGATGCCAGGGCGTTCGAGGCGCTGTATCGACTGCATCTGGACAAGGTTTACGGCCTATGTCTGAGGATGACCGGCAATGTCAGTGAGGCCGA
>JABDNG010000119.1 GCA_013001045.1 Woeseiaceae bacterium
AAAATATTGACGCCGGTATTTGCCTGTCGAAAAAAGGTACTCGAACCGCCGTAACCAACCGGTACGCCGTTAGACAGGATCAAGAATCCCATCGTGCATTCCAGCGGATATCGGAAAAACTCACGTAAGCCAAATACTGCAATCGATACGCCTGAGCCGACGTCCGCCAGGAATACCTCGTGCGGGTTGGCATGGTTAAAATGAAAGGTCTCGCGATGTCGTGCAGCAAGCGCCGCCATCGCGACGTCTACCACTTTTCGGCCTGCGTCGACGGACAGTCTAGGGATCGATGAAAATGGCCGTTGAATTTCGGCTTTCGTGTTGCGTCCGGCTTTGCGCATACCATCGGCACGGGCGGCAATTTTCCTTACCGGCATGACATTTCTGGACTTCGAAAACTTCGAGTTACGCAGGGACCACACGAGTGGCAAATTGGCGGACTCATAAAGCTGGGGCAGGACAGGTAAGGATCGCAACGCGTGCAGTTGTGTAAACAGCCAATCGAAGTCCGTGCGCTGGGCAGTCGCCGCGACAATGTCAATCCATTCCTTGCTTGTAACGGCGCCGCTGTCGAAATAGTCGGTCTCTACTGGCAACAGCAACAGCATTAGCAGTTCGTCAAGCCGGGTCGTATCGCTGTCAACGTCCTGCCAGTCGATTGATACCTCGCCCCGCGCACGGCGGGCGAGCCAGCTCGCGACCTCAATGGAAAACGGATAATGCACTGGCGTGCCGCCGATGCCGGTATCCCAAAGTGCAGTGCGAACGGTTTTATTGAGTTTGCTAATGCGTTTTTCGAACATAAGCAGAGACGCGTTTGCGGCTTGAAACAATTCGTCCGAGTCGGGAAACGCACGAATAAAACACAAGGTATCGTGGAGCTTGCTGAGGTCGCTTGCTGAGGAAATAGCAGTTGATTGAAGGTGCCTGACCAGGCTGAGTTTTTCGCCGGCAGACGCCGAATCGAACCGCCCCTTGATCCTGGCAAGTTTCTTTACCTGGCTTCGGCTGCTTCCATGTTGCTTCATCCGCAATCTTCTCTGGTCATTGTTTCTCCCGCTCATGCACAATAGTCCAATGAAACAGACTGCGGCAAGGCTGGTGCGCCATGCACTGGAGAATATCGGCGCCGAATTCACTTTCGGAATCCCGGGTGTGCACAACATCGAGCTATACGATGAGCTCAAGGCGTCCGAGACGATTCTGCCGGTGCTGGTTACGCACGAAGTGGGCGCCGCGTTCATGGCCGACGCGGTCAGTCGGGTGGGCAATTCGATCGGCGTGCTGGCGATCGTCCCGGCTGCCGGCATCACGCATGCGATGAGCGGCGTCGGCGAGGCCTGTCTCGATGGCGTCCCGATGCTCGTGATATCCGGCGGCATCCGTACCGATATGCAGCAGAAATTCCAGCTGCACGATGTGGACCAGCAGGCGTTAATGAAGCCCCTCACGAAGGCCACGTATCGTATCGAACGCTACGAAGACGCCATTCCGACCCTTTACCGGGCCTATAACATGGCGACGACGGGTGAGCCGGGTCCCGTGTTCATCGAGCTACCGGCGAACCTGCAGTTACTGACGGGCGAGGTCGACGAGATGCCGCCGTTCTCGCCGGTCGTCGAGCGCCCAGCAATCAAATCGGCGGACATCCGTGACGCGGCGGAGCTGCTGTCGGGCGCAAAACATCCCGGGATTTTCGTGGGCTGGGGCGCCCGTTTTGTTGCCGACGATATCGCTCGAATTGCGGAGCATCTCGGCGCTCCCGTCGCAACAACATTGCAGGGACTGGCTGCCTTTCCTGCGAACCATCCCTTGCACACCGGCATGAGTTTCGGGCGCTCGGCGGTGCCGGCGGCCGAGAACGCGTTCAAGGATTGCGACGCCATGCTCGCGGTCGGTACACGATTTGCCGAAATCTGTACGGGCAGCTACGGCTCGGTGCCGCCGGAAAACCTTGTGCACATCGACATCAATCCTGCCACGCTCAACGTCAATTTCCCGGCGAAAGTTGCCATAGCCGGCGACTCGCGTGACGCTGTGCCGGCACTGGCGGAAGCGGTCTGCGCGATCGGCAACCCGCGCGATCAGGATGCGACGACGCTGCAAATTGCCAATGACAAAGCGGTGTATCGCAAAGAGTGGCGAGATCATGATAACGGCGATCGAGTGAGCCCGTGCAGGTTGTTCGACGCCTTGCGAGAGCAGCTCGACGACGATGCCATCGTGATCGCCGATGACGGCAATCACACGTTTCTTACCGCCGAGTTGATGCCGATCCACGCCGGCGGCTCGTTCTTTTCACCGACGGATTTCAACTGCATGGGCTACTGCGTGCCGGCGACAATCGGAGCTAAACTCAGTGCGCCCGGCAAACAGGTCGTGGGTGTCGTCGGGGATGGCGCGTTCCTGATGACGGGGCTGGAAACTGTAACGGCCGCGGCGAACGAGCTGGGCATCATCTGGTTCGTATTCAACGATGGCGAACTCGCACAGATTGCACAGGCGCAGGAGATTCCGTATCAGCGCAGTACCTGCACGACGATCGGCAGCCTGGACTACGAAGCATTCGCCAAATCGACCGGTTGCGCGTATGTCGGTATTCGCTGCAACGACGACATCAGTGACGGCGTTTCATCCGCACTGCAATTCGCCAATAACAACATGCCGGTCATTGTCGACGTGCGCATCGACTATTCGAAGAAAACCCGATTTACGCTGGGCACGCTGAAGACCAATATCGATCGCTTCGATACACGAACCAAGGCTCGGATGATCGGCCGCGCGCTCTATCGAAAACTATTTGGTGCGTGACCCTCAGTCAGTCTTGGCAACCAGGTCGATGTGTTCTTCGATCATCTCGAATCCGATGACGTCGTTCGTGTATGGATCGATGACGGGAGCGCCCTGGCTGAGGCAGGTCGTCGAACTGTCCGAGGCCTTCTTGAAGCACATTTCGGCGCTGGAGATGATCGTTTGCTTTATGACCGAGCCGTCTTCGAGGCTGACCAGGAGAATGGTCTCGTGCGGAAACTCCGGCGACAGAGACACCGTAATATCCTGGGCGATTTCCTGGTTGGGCGCGGATGTAACACCGCTGGTGCTGCAGGCACCGAGGCCGAACATCAAGAGTAGCAGGGGCGCTATCGGCAAGTATTTCATTACATGCTCCACGGTCAGTATTGACCCCGAACACTTCAGGGCCTGCCCCTGTCTTATTGCCGGTCTTAACTCGCTATTTGCCCGCTTGCACCCAGACTATCAACTCGGGTAAGAACGCAGGCGTGAACCCCGTCGCAGATCTGTCGGCCAAAAAGCGCGACTGGGTCGCTTTTTTGTCAACAAATGTCACAAATAGGCCCTGCAGCCCTTTGCTGCCATAGAATCCTCGCCAGATTTCAATAACCGTAGATTTTCCGAGAGAGATCCATAATGGCAATGAATATAGAGAAGATAGAAGGCATCGGCCCCAAGTTTGGCGAGGCGCTTCGCGGTAATGGCGTCAGGACCGTAGAGGACCTGCTGGAAGCCGGTGCCAACAAGACTGCACGTGTTCAGTTGGCGGAGCGCACGGGCATCAGCGAGGCGCGGATCCTGAAGTGTGTCAACATGGCCGATCTGTTTCGCATAAACGGCGTTGCAAGCCAGTATGCGGAGTTGCTGGAATGTGCGGGCGTCGACACCGTCAAGGAACTAAAGCATCGTAATCCGGAAAATCTGGCGGCTGCGATGGCCGAGGTCAACAAGGCGAAGAATCTCGTGCGCCGTGCGCCATCAAGTGCCGTGGTCAGCGACTGGGTGGCACAGGCGAAAAAGCTGCCTGCCAGAGTCTCGTACTAAGCGGACAAAGGTGTGCGGTCTCGGGCTGCCGCGCCCGGGGAGCAATGGCGATTCATTTTGATCAATCGCTCACCGCTACCTGTGCGAAGATTATGATCGGTGACAACGTAAACGACTTTTGACGAGCGCAACGATGGGAAACGAGACTGGCGAGAATGGAAAACCAATCGAAATTGCGGACCCCTTTGCGCGCAGGCTCATCGGACAGTACCTCGGAAATCGCAAGGACGATATCGACAAACTAACGCGTGCCCTCAAAGAGTCGGACTTTGAGACCATACGCATCACCGGGCACAACCTGTATGGCTCGGGCGCAGCCTACGGACTCGAGCAGATCTCCTGGCTGGGTGAGGGCCTTGAAAAAGCAGCCGATGCCGCGGATGCGCCGGGGATCGAGCGCCTGATCGGCGAACTGACGGATTTTCTGCACAAGTTGAGGGTCAGTTAACACGGCGACTTCAGCCGAAGGCTTGATATAATCTCCAATAAATTCGGGCACCTAGGGTGTATGCCGCTATAATGACCATGATGCTGGCGCAATTCTCCCAAAAACAAGGCCGCCAGGATTTACCATAATCGTGGCGCCCGTTTAGCGGCGGATTGGAGCTAATTTGCGAGTCGCAATTCTCGAGGACGATCCTGATCAGGCGGAGTTACTGGGGCTTTGGCTGAAACACGCGGAGCATACGGTCGATACCTTTGCCGATGCGGCGAGCTTCCTGCGTTCCGTCAGGCGCGATAGCTTCGATCTCTATGTCCTGGACTGGGTGCTCCCTGATCTGAGCGGTATCGAGGTATTGAAGAAGCTCCGCAAGGAGATGGACGACTACACGCCGGTCGTCATCGTGACGACCAAGAATGAAGAGCAGAGCATTGTGCGCGGCCTCGAGTCGGGTGCCGATGACTACCTGGCTAAGCCGGTTCGGCAGGCAGAACTGCTGGCGCGCGTGTCAGCGGTAATGAGAAGAGCTGGCGGCAACAAACCGGAAGAGGAAGACCTGAAAGTTGAACCCTATTCCTTGAGTATTTCAAAAAAGGCGGTAAGACTTAATGGTGACAAAATTGGCTTGACGAACCGCGAGTTTGAGCTGGCACTTTTCTTCTTTCGAAATGCGGGAAAATTGGTGTCGCGAAATCACATGCTCGAGGCGATATGGGGTATTGAGAATAAATCAGTTTCAACGCGAACGGTCGATACACACGTAAGCCGCTTACGAAAGAAGCTCAAGCTCAGTGAAGAAAACGGATGGGTATTGTCCGCGATTTACCAGCACGGTTACAGGCTAGAACGAGTCGATGCATAGCGGTTTATGCGGATCGAATCCGGTATGAGGAAATAGCGTCATGGCAAAGAAGCAAACTCGGAAATCGCCCGAATTATCCAGTGATAACGTAGAGGGCAACGTCGATAAGATCCGTGAGATTCTGTTTGGCGGACAGATGCGTGACTACGAGCAGCGCTTTGCTGGCCTCGAGACACGGCTTATCAGCAACATAGAACTCATGTCGAAGAATTTCGAAAAGCGCGTGGGTCGGCTGGAGACCTATGTCAAGCGGGAAACCGAGAAGCTCGCCGATCAGGTAAAGACCGAGCGCAAGGCGCGGCGCGAAGATGGCAAGCAAGGTGCGAAAGGGCTGAAGGAGCTGAAGGAGCTGAGCCAACAGTTTGAATCCTGGTGCGTGGAGCTTGAAGAGCAGATTGGCAGTGAGACCCAGGATCTGCGAGGCATTCTGCAAGAGCAGAGCGAGGAACTGGCAGGCATGATCCATGACAGTCACGAACAGCTCAGCAAGGCCCTGGCCGCAGAAACACGCACGCTGGCAGATGGAAAGCTGACCAGGGATGACATGGCGGCGTTGTTGACAGATCTCGCGTTACGGCTCAAGAAAGACAACAGAACGTCCGACGCCTGAGTCGGCGCCTGGGATGGAGTGTCGATGAACGATCTCGATCAGCTGAAGGAACTGCTGTTTGGCGCGGAGAAAGAGGCTCTGGATTCGATAGCCCACCGCGTCGAACGTCGAGAAGTTCGAACGGTGGATGTTGCCGACATTCTGCCCGAGGCAATTCATCAAAGTTACAAAAAGGATTCCGAGCTCGTCGAGTCTTTGACGCAGCCTGTTGGCGAGTGTTTGCAGCACGCGTTCAGAGACGATCCGCAAACCTACGGCGATGCGTTATACCCCGTGATGGGCCCCGCAATTCGCAAGTTGATTTCGCAATCACTGCGCACCTTTACGGAGCAAATCAACACTGCGGTCGAACACAGCCTTACTCCCAAAGGCCTGAAGTGGCGCTGGCAGGCATCCCGCGCCGGCGTGCCATTTGGCGAATACATATTACAAAAATCGATGCTGTACCGAGTGGAACAGGCGTACCTGATCAGCCGCGAAAACGGATTGCTGGTAGGCCATGTTCATCACGAGGCGTCAAAGATAAAAGACAGCGATGCCGTGTCTGCGATGTTTACGGCGATCCAGGACTTCGTGAAAGAGTCCTTTTCGCCGGATAGAACGGGGCGCCTCGAATCCGCCGATATGGGTGAATTTACCTTGTGGGCCATGCATGGGCCACACGCACTGCTCGTATGCGTCATTCGGGGCATGCCGCCCAAGAGCCTGCGTGCCGAACTAAGCGCCGTTCTCGAGCGCATTCACTTTCGTTACGGTGAGGCGATCCGTGAGTACAAGGGTGATACGTCGACGATTCCTGATGTCGAAGTGGAGCTCGAACGCTGCTTACAATTTGAAGCGCATGAGCAAGTCGACAAGAAGCGGGGCCCGCCGATTTCGATGGTCATCTTGCTGCTCTTGCTTTTATCGGTTGCGGTGTTCCTGGGCGTCAGAGACTGGAACTATGCGCAACAACTCGGAAAACTGGATGCGGCGCTCGCGGCGACGCCCGGTGTTCACGTGACGGCCATTGAACGAAATGGCGGAGACTTCACGGTTCGCGGGCTCCAGGATCCTTTGGCGGCCGATGTTATCGACATAGCAGAGGGCATCGATATCCCGGCAGATCGCATGAATGTTGCGATGCAGCCGTTTCAGTCATTGCAGCCTGAAATACTGGCGGCACGAACGGCACGAATGTTCGCGAAGCCCGAGACTGTGAAATTCGAAGTTTCGGGCACGACGCTTGTCGTGAGCGGCGACGCCTCCTGGGCGTGGCAACGACAGCTGCAATCGCGTTTCAGTGCGTTGCCAGGTATAGAGTCAATTAACCTCGATGCACTCACGGCTGGCGATCGACAAGAGTTTGCGGACGAGGTTGCCGGCCAGGGTGAGCGTAAGTTCTTTTTCCAACGCGGCGTCAGTTTTGCAGAAGGCGATGAAGTCGCATTGAGCGAATACGGCGAGCAACTTCGCGACCTCAAGGCAGATGCCGAAGATTTCGGTTACTCACTGTCGGTGACAGCCAAGGGACACACAGACGCTTCCGGCGATAGTGCGATCAATTCAGCGCTCGCACAGGGCCGCGCGATCAGGGCCGCGGACGTTCTTGCGATTGCGGGCGTGGACGCAACGATTATTCGCCAACCCGACTCCATGTTCGCGCAAGGGGCGCCGGTCGAGGACACCAGCAAGCGCTTTGTACAGATCGATCTGCAGTTGAGGCCGTTGACGGAAATCCCATGATGCACGTGACGAGCAAGGTGTGTGTCGTTGGTGACTTCGCCGTCGGTAAGACCAGCGTGACCGAGCGCTTTGTAAACAATCATTTTTCCGACAAATACCTGAGTACCGTTGGCGTCAAGATCGATACCACGGAACTGGAATTCCCGGCCCTTGGAGTAACGCAGAAACTTGTCATCTGGGACGTTGCGGGTGCCGACGAATTCGGCCCGACGGAATTCGCCTTTCTTCGTGGGGCGAATGGTTTCATTTACGTTGCTGACGGCACGCGACCTGCAACGCTGGCTGCCATCGAGCATCTCCACAGCCAGATTACGAAGAAGTACGGGACTACGCCTTTCGTGCTGTTGATCAACAAACGAGACCTGTCACATGATTGGAGCGTGAGTGACGAGTACCTCGATGCTCTCACCAAAGCGTACGGAAACGTCTACCGAACCAGTGCAAAAACCGGCGATGACGTTGGGCTGGCGTTGACGCGACTCGCGGAATTGATACTCGAAAGCGATATGCGTGGGTCGTGATACAGCTGCCGCCGCACGTCGTCAGTTACCTGCAGAATGAGTTTCTGGCGCAGACACAACCATTCTGCTTCCTGATTGACGAAAATTATCGCCTCCTCGAATCCTGGGGCGAGAGTGACTGGTGCGGGCTGAGCGAAATCAGGCCCGCTGCTGATATGCGAAAACACGTGCCGTTTCTTTTCGGCATGTCTGTCGGCGAAGTCCAAAAGTTCGATTTTGTCGAGCTGCCGGGCCGGGTAATTGTCACTGTGCATGTGATCCCGGACGACGGCCAATGCTACGTCGTATTGCTGGATGCTCGCCAGGGGCACGCATCGACACAATCGCAGCAGCAGTCGGTCAATGAGCTGCGTTTGATGCACACACGCCAGAACAAACTGATTGGTCGTCAACGGGATCTTATCAGCGAGCTTGTGGAGGCCAAATCGGAGCTGGATCACCATCGTCGCGAGGCGGAGCGCATCAGTGAAAACAAGAGCCGTTTCATTGCCATGATGTCGCATGAATTCCGGACGCCGCTGGCTTCCATCATCAACTACGCGGAGCTGGCCGGAGAGGCCGGGACGAGCAGCAACGACGTTCAGAAAAGCATCGAGACGATATCCAGGTCGGCCAAACATCTAACATCGCTCATCGAAGCAGTGCTTGACGATGCGAGCCTCGATGCCGGCCAGGTCGAACTGGTCGAACACGATTTCAGCATCGTTGATCTTCTCAACGATATGGCCGCGATGATGGCTCCAATGGCGGCCGAGAAGGGCCTGTCATTCGCGACCTACCTCGACCCCGACCTGCCGAAGATGATTCATGCAGACGAAGTGCGCTTGCGACAGATCCTGATCAATTTGCTCGGAAATGCCGTCAAGTACACACACGATGGGGGCGTCAAGCTGACGACTACCTATAACGTCGGCAGACTCGTCGTCACAATCAGCGACACTGGTCCCGGTATCAGTATCGAAGATCAGGAAAGAGTCTTTCGGGCGTTTGAGCGCGGCAGTGGCCAAGGCGAAACAGGGGCGGGTCTCGGCCTGACCATCACGCTTCGGCTCGTGGAACTGATGGGCGGCGAGGTTTCTCTGGATTCCATGCCAGGCGAAGGCTGTACCGTGAGCGTCCACGTGCCGGTGACGGCCTGTGAGGATGGTCCGTCGGCCAAAATGCCGATCTTGCCCACGCCGAGCGACGATACGATTGCCGCGAAACCACTGAGCATCCTTATTTGTGACGACGATGAAGACATGGTTGCTCTTGTCGAGCACTACCTGCATCGATCTGGCTACGGATTGATTACAAGCTCGGACAGTTCGGAAGCGATTGCGAAGGCACTGAAGTATGACCCGGACCTCGTATTAATGGACTGCAACGTGCCGGGTGTGGGCGGCGTCGTTGCCGCAAAAGTGCTTCGCGATCAAGGCTTTACAAAACCCATCGTCGCACTGACGGCGTCGAAACTGAGCGCCGAACAAAAGAACGCCTTTACCCATTTCTTTCGAAAACCGGCGCGCATGCAGGAGTTGCTCACGGAAATCAAGCGCCTGACTCACTAGCTCAGTCGCAAATGTGAACGATTGTTGCAATCGGTCGATCGGCACAATTTTTCCGCTAGTGTTCTCGCGCGCGGCCATCCAAAGGGGCCGCGTGGAAGGGTCATAGCACGGAGTT
>JABDNG010000012.1 GCA_013001045.1 Woeseiaceae bacterium
GCCGCAAAAATCGCGTTGGTAATCGCAGGCGTTGCCGCCGCAATTGGCGGTTCGCCGAGACCCGTCGGGGAATTATCGCTCTGAATGAAATGGCATTCGATTTCAGGCGCCTGGTCAATGCGCAACAGGCCGTAATCAGTGAAATTGCTTTGTGTGGCCGCACCATCCGCAAAAGTGATTTCCAGCTGAGCCGTGCTGAGTGCGTCAGTCACGGCGCCTTCGACCTGGTTCTTCGCGCCACTTAGATTGATGATCGGACCCACATCGGCTGCGGAATATACCTTTTCTACAGTGACACTCGGACCATCGGCGACAACTTCGGCCACGTGCGAAACAAAGCCGCCGTGATCGAAATGAAAACCCATGCCCATTCCTCGATTCGCAGCCAGCGCGCGATGTCCCCAGCCGGCTTTTTTCGCGGCCAGCGCGAGCGTTGAACTGGTTCGTTTTAGATCCAGAGGCGGTTTGCCGTAGGATTTCGAAAGCAGGTCAAGGCGAAACTCCAATTGATCGCGTTCTGCAGCCAACGCGACTTCATCGAAGAAGCTCTGGTACGCCCAGCAATACGCGGAGTGGCCCGGCGAGCGCCAGGGCCCCGTCGGAACATTGGTTTCGATGAGCGACTGCCGCAAGCGGAAATTCGGGACCAGTCCGGCCGGGTAGTGGTTGGGCGACAGGCCGGCTCCGGACACCGTCTCGCGGTTGTTGCCAAAGGTCACGAAGTGGTGGTCAAAGGCGGTCATCTTGCCGTTCTTGTCGACGCCTGCCGCGAAATGATGCCATGCAGCAGGACGGTAAAAGTCGTGCCGCATGTCGTCTTCGCGCGACCACTGCAGTTGCACGGGCTGACGTGTTTCGCGGGCGATCCAGGCGGCCTCGACCATGAAATCGTTTCTCAATCGGCGACCAAATCCTCCGCCGATACGGGTCAGATTCACGTGAATTCTGTCGTCGAGAATATTCATGGTTTCGGCTACTAACTGCCTTCCCGCTTTCGGGTTTTGCGACGGAGCCCAGAGCTCAAGCTGCCCCGATTCGTGATACAGCGCGGTACAGTTTTGTGGCTCCATGTTTGCGTGCGAAACAAACGGGTAGTAATAACTCGCTTTCACCACTTTCGACGCAGCGTCGAGAGCGCGCCTCACGTCGCCATCCGTTCGCAAGGTTTCTCCGGCTTCTTGTCTCAGGGCTTCCGCCTGACGATCGTAATCTGCCGTCGAGTCCGAGTGGTCGGTATCCCAATCGATTCGCAGTTGTTTTCGGGCGGACTGCGCCTCCCACCAGGTCTTCGCTACCACGGCCACGCCGGGCAGAAGGCCCGTCAGGTTATCGCCACCGTCGACGACGAACGCGTGCGTCACGCCGGGCAACTTGCGAACCTGATCCACATTCGCCTTGCGGACTTTGCCACCGAAGGTAGGACACTTTTCGTAGATCGCATACAGCATGCCTTCAAGGCGGGTGTCGCAGCCAAACAACGCTTGCCCGGTAATTATCTTCGGGTTATCCACGCCCGGAACGAACGTTCCCAGTAACTTGAATTCCGAGGGGTGGCTTTTCAGATTGAGGTCCGAAACGTCCGGAACGGGCAACGCAGCGGCGATTTCCAAAAGGCTCTCGTAGCGTCTGGTTTGGCCGGACGTATTGTGAATGATCGAGCCGTTCTCGGCCGTGCACTCCGCAAGTGGCACGCCCCACTCGCTGGCAGCCGCAGCCGTCAACAAGTAGCGAGCAGCCGTTCCCGCAATACGCAGGTCATCCCAGCCATCCGGCGTCCCGCGACTACCACCTACAACTTGCCGGCCATACCGATCGTCTAGGGCCGCCTGCTCGACGGTCACGTTGTTCCAATCGACACCCAGGCACTCTGCTACCACCATCGGGAAAGCGGTCTTCACGCCTTGCCCGGCTTCCGGGTTCTTGCTCACGATGGTGATTTTTCCATCGGTTTCGATGCGAACGTACAAATTGGGTTTCCAGACACCATTTTCCACGTTGCTGGCCCGCAACGCGCCCTTGCTTCCTACGCCAACCATCAGCGCGCCAGACGCCAGAATAGAGACTTTCAGGAATGCCCGTCGATCCAAATGCACCTGATTTTCAATGGTCTTCATGCCGTGCCTCCTTGCTCAGCTGGGTAATTCGCGGCGCGCTTGATCGCTTTTCGGATCCTAGAGTAGGTGCCGCAGCGACAAAGAACGCCGGCCATAGCGGCATCGATATCCTGATCGTCAGGATTCGGGTTTCGCTCGAGCAATGCGGTGGCGGTAAGAATTTGTCCGCCCTGGCAATAGCCGCACTGCGGAACGTCCTCGTCGTTCCAGGCTTTTTGAACGGGATGATTACCGGCGGGGTCCAGGCCTTCAATTGTGGTGATTTCAGTGCCCGCCATGCTGACCGCGGGCATGACACACGAACGCATGGGAATGCCATTGACTAACACGGTGCAAGTGCCGCAGACGCCGATTCCGCAACTGTATTTTGTCCCCGTCAAATTCAGCTTGTCTCTCAGAGCCCACAGAAGCGGCATATCGGGCGGTATGTTGAGCGCGTGAATCTCTCCATTTATCTTCAAGGTTACCTGGCTCATGTTGACCCCTGCAGTGTTACGGAACGCCGATAACAAACTACGCCTGTGCGACGTGTGATTGAATAGCGGAATGCCGAAATCAACCGGTCCGCTGTCGATCGCGATTAACGCAAAGTGCCTGTCCCATTGATTTGTGAGGTACACAACAGAATCATGCGCTTCGTGACTCGATTACAGCATTCTATGGGACAGCGCCGGCTCATAAGTGCTGGATTCTAAAAACGAAACCGGAATTGAAATGACTGGATTCGAACCCAGTACTTCTTGAGGCGTTCTTAACGGCAAGCGACTGTGCATCTATTGAGTAGGTCGGGAGTTCGCTCGGACAGGCGGAGCCGCCATTGTCAAATATCACGAGCCCAGGTCGCTTGAGCGAGCGCTACTCGTTGCAGAGTTACAGGCTGGCGTGAAAAACAACCGGCGGCGCACATCCCGGGGGAGAGGGGTCTGTGGCCGCCGGCTATTCTGTCAACCCTCCTTTTTTCTACGTTCTGCGCGATCGCCTTTGCGACCTTCGCGCTTGCGATCCTTGAACTCTGCGAGCTTCGCGCGTTGTTCGTCCGTCAGCACCGCGTCGATTTCGCTGCGAATGCGCACGAACAGCAGCGTTCCCTCGGTTGCGAGCGTGCCATTGGAGATGGCCAGGTTCTGGACCTCGGGGTCGTCCGCGCTAAGCGTTTTCAACGCATCGTGATTCGCACGAAGTTTCTCGCGCAGCGCCTTAATCTCCGGTTTGGCAGCGCTCATGATGTTCTCGACGCTTTCGCGCTGGGTATCGTCCAGATCGAGATGTTCAGCCATGCGCCCCGTGATCATGCCAGGATTTGGCATTCCGAATCCCGGCCCGCCGAAGTGCCGGTCGCGCTGGCCTTTCTTGCCGTCAAAATCGGCGTATGCACCGGTCGCCAGCACGGCACTCGACACAAGCGCCAGCAATACAACTTTGTTCACCTTCATAATAATTCTCCTTGAGTCATCTTCCGTGGCTCGTCATCCAAGCCATCGGGTGTGATTGTCAGACTACGGCGTCCTGTTTGGAGATACGTCAGCGCCATGCAAAGGATTGTCAAGAACTGTCAGGACCGCGCGCCTGTCGTTGCAGCGGGGGCCGGATTGCTCCACGATGACACCTCACACGAATTGCCTCGCCATGAACACGAAACCGCCAGACCCGAAGATTCTCATTATCGATGACGATCAGGAACTCGGCGAAATGCTGAAGGAGTTTCTGGCGCCCGATCATCTTGATGTCAGTGCCTGCCTGAGCGGCGAGGATGGGCTGCAGGCTATGCGAGACGATAGCTACGATTTGCTCATTCTCGACATCATGTTGCCCGGCAAGAGCGGACTCGACGTCCTCAAGGAGGTTCGTCGGGGCAGCGACATTCCGATTATCATGTTGACGGCCAGGGGTGAAGACATCGATCGCATTCTCGGTCTCGAGTTCGGCGCAGACGACTATCTCTCCAAGCCATTCAACCCGAGGGAGCTGCTCGCGCGCATCAAGGCGATCATGCGGCGTGCCAGGTCCGATGAGCGACAAGGCAGCCGCGTCATCGTTGGCGTGCTGGAGCTCGATGCTCGTTCCCGAAGAGTTAACGCTGGCGGGAAATCAATTCGCCTTACGGGGACCGAGTTCGAGCTGCTGCGTTGCCTGGCCGAATCGCCCGGTACGGTCGTTCCCAAAGAGCAGCTCTCGCAACAGGTTCTGGGCCGCAGGCACATGCCGTACGATCGCAGCATCGACACCCACATCAGCAACGTACGCGGCAAACTGGCGGATGCCGGCGTGGACCATCCATCGATACAGAGCCAGCGTGGCGTCGGCTACGTGTTGCTGGTCGACGAGTAGGGACCTGCACATGCGAAGCCTTCTGATACGGATATTTGCTTCCTTCTGGTCGATCATCCTCATCACGATCGTCGTTGCGGTAGCAATCGGCTACTCTTACGCTGAGCGGACGCGAATCTCGATGCAGAATTTCGAAGTCGGCGATGCGGTGCTGGAGGCTAGCGCAGCGCTGCGCGAAAACGGCCGCGAGGGGCTGACCGGATGGCTGCGGTCGCTTCCAGACGCCACTGCGTCACTGCTCTACATAGTCGATGAGCAAGGCCAGGATTTGTTGGGCCGGCGTCTCCCCACCGTCATCAAGATGTCCGTGAGGCGTTTCGGTGATCGTGGGCCGCGACCGATGCGACTGCGACAGGATCGGCCGAACCTGCGGCCGGCACGGCCCTTCACACAGTTGATTGGCCCCGACGACCGCGTCTACACGATCTTCGTTATGCCATTGCGGAGCGTGGGGAAGCGATGGCTTGATGAGCGCGGCACGGCAGGCCTCGTCATGCTCGCGTTGCTCGTCAGTGCTGCCGTTTCATATTTCCTTGCGAGAACCATATCGCGGCCGATAGGACGGCTTCGCGAATCAGCAAACGCGATCGCAGATGGCAGGCTCGATACTCGGGTTGCGGAGGGCGTTGGCAAGCGCCGCGACGAAATCGGCCAACTGGCTATGGACTTTGATCGCATGGCGGATGAATTACAGCGGGCATGGCTGAAGCAATCAGAGTTGACACGCAACGTTTCGCACGAACTGCGTTCACCGCTCGCGAGACTGCGCGTCGCACTCGAGCTGGTCCGGCGCAAGACTGGCGATCTGCCCGAACTGGACAAAATCGATGCGGAGACGATGCGGCTCGATGAGTTGATCGGCCGGATTCTCGAGTTCTCCAGGCTCGACGCGGATCCGCATGAGGCGAAAACGCCGATCGATCTCGATGACCTGGTCCGATCCGTCGTTGACGATGTTTGCTACGAGTATGGCGATCTTGGCGGCAACTCGAGCATTGAGATCCATGCCGATGCTGCATGTAGCGTTAACGGCTACCCTAATGCGTTGAGAAGCTGCGTCGAAAATGTGCTTCGTAATGCCATGCGGCACAGTAGGGGTGACGCCAAAGTGCAGGTCCATCTTGGTACCGAGGCACGTCAGGCAGTGATCGCGGTCGAGGACCAGGGCGGGGGTGTTGCGGAGGACGAACTCGAGCGGATCTTCGAGCCTTTTTACCGCTCGAAAACGACTCGTGCCGATCAGTCGCGGCGCAGCGGCGGCCTCGGTCTGGCCATAGCCTCACGCGCGACTGCACTGCACGGCGGGTCGATCAGGGCGGTCAACAAGGGGAACGGCCTGCGCGTGGAAATCAGGCTACCGTAGCCCGGCGTAGCAGAGCCAACCGCTTCTGCCGGTTGAATCGATACTTGAGTCGCGAGGCAGAGTTATTCTAGCGGTGATGACAAATTCTGGCCCGGCGCCATATAAATATCGTCATACTTAACACCGCCATTGCCATACGGTGCTTCGCGTGGGCCGGTATTGGATAGCACCATGAAAAACATCAATGGCAGCGTGCGCTGCATTCTGAATACGGCACCGCTAAAGACGCGTTGTTGGATTTTGAATTCTCCACCGCTTACATAAAGATCATAGCGTTGCCCGCCCGCTTCGGGCGCCGCATTATTCACCACGCACCAGATCTCATACCATTCGCCTGGCTCCATGGGTCTTGCGGTATCGCCAGTCGAGGGGTTCATGATCTTGCTATAGGTCTTGTAGCCGTTCAGTACCGTTAATGTCCCGTCATTTACCTGTCCATCCGACTCCCTCTTGTCTGTAATCCGGATCATCGGTTCAAACGCATCATAGCCGTGATCGGGAATGTCGGACGCTGACGAGTTACTCAGGCCGAAGGATTGATTGTTCGGGAAGAACTCGACATTGATGCGGGTATAGAGCGTATAGGTTTCGCCAACCTGAATGGGCACGGGTAGCGGTCTGAATCCAATTGCCTTGCGGTTCCCGACGACCCCATCAGCCGCGGGTTTCCGCAGCATGTATCGATTGCCGGTTTCCGATTCGATTTGTATTTTGGCGATTTGCGGATTGGGAACGAAAGGGTCAGTGTCGTTCTGAGCATCGATGTTGGTCCAGCCCTGCAACGCCGGACTGCCTTCGAAGGCATCCACCGGGAGCCAACGGGATGGAATACCGTCTGTATCTGTTGTCGATTGGCTTGTGCAAGCCGGACACGCCAGGGCCGCAAATAGACCGGCGATACGTACAATGTTGCATAACACCGCTGAATCCCTGGTTTAGTATTTGATGCTAAAATTAGTCAACATTATCTGCAGTTCGATGTCGTCAGTTGAGGATTCTATTTTATGCGTTTTTCACACTTGTTTCGATACTTATCCGTGTGCATCCTGTTGACCGGATTGGCGTCGCCTGCGCCTTGCGCGCAAAACCCCGCCGATCAGTTCAATCTGCGTTACTGGAAACTCACGCTTCCGCTGGACGACAACAACGACGGCAAAGTGGACGAAGTCAAGGTCGGCAATTTGGGTAGATTTTCTCATCCGGACTTTTTCCACCTGGATCAGGATGGGTTTCTGGTGTTTAGCGCACCAAACAAAGCGCCTACGACGTCAAGCTCGACGAATACGCGAAGTGAGTTGCGCCAGATGTTTCGTGGGAGGAATAGCAAGATCGGCACCCACGACCCCAAGAATAATTTCGCGCTAAAGGCACATCGTAGAGCCAAGCAATTTGCGGACGTCGGCGGCCAGTTGGAGGCCACGCTAAGAGTGCTTCATGTGGCGGAAAACGCCAAATACCCCGACAAGAAGCCCACCTACTCGGTCGTTGTCGGGCAAATTCACGCCGTAAAAAACGACGACGACATAAAGAAAGGGAGAGGTTTCGGCTGGGGCAATGAGCCCATAAAGATCTTCTATAAGAAATGGCCTGACCATGACACCGGTTCCGTGTTCTGGACGTATGAAAGAAACCTGGAGCGAGCCAATCCGGACAGGACAGACATCGCTTACCCGGTTTGGGGTAATACCTGGGAAAACCCTGAAGACCCTAGTGACAAAGGCATAGCGCTTGGCCAGCTATTCAATTACAACATCAATGTTCATGGCAACATCATGTACCTCACGTTCAGGACAACGGACCCATCTCGAACCGTCAATTACCAGATCGACCTGTCGAACAATATCGATGCCTACGGAAACGTCGATGAGAAAGACAATCCGGGAGGTTATTCAGGTGACGCCCTGTACTTCAAGGCCGGTGCCTACAACCAGTGCAGTAGCAAAGACGATTCGGCGTCTTGGTACCCGGCATGCGCAGGAACAGGCGACTGGGAAACGGATAAGGCTAATGGTGACTATGTGTCTGTAGCATTTCGCCGCATACAACTGGCCCGTTCGGTCGAGCCGGCAAGTTATTCGAACGAACGCGGACAGGAGGGGCGACCGTGAATGCGAACAATATTAACGACCAAGTCTACGACCTCTACGACGAGTACTGCCATGGCCGGATCGATCGGAGGCAGTTCTTCGAGCGCGCCGCGGCGCTTGCCGCGACCGGAGTAGCGATGGCGAATGCCCTGATGCCCAACTACGCCGATGCCCAGGAGGTCCTGTTCACGGACGAGCGCATCAAGGCGACCTGGGTGAACTATGCGTCACCCGGCGGCAACTCCGGCGAGATGCGTGGCTATCTCGTGCAACCGGTCGGCGAGGGCCCGTTTCCTGCCGTCCTTGTTATGCACGAGAATCGCGGCCTGAATCCATACGTCCAGGATGTGGCGCGCCGCGCCGCCGTCGCGGGATTCCTCGCGCTGGCGCCGGATGGCCTGTCAACCATTGGCGGCTACCCAGGCAACGACGACGAGGGGCGCGCGATGCAACGCTCGCTCGATCACGCGAAACTGCAGCAGGACATGGTAAACAGCGCACGCTATGTGCGTACGCATGAATTATCGAACGGCAAGCTGGGTGCGACCGGTTTCTGCTGGGGTGGTGGAACGACGAATTTCCTGGCAACCGAGATGGGTGACGAACTTGCTGCCGGCGCGCCTTTCTACGGGCGCGCCGCGGACACCGAGAAAGTCGGCAATATCGAGGCCGCGTTACTCGTGCATTATGCCGAAGACGATCCACGCGTGAATGCCATGCGCGAGGAGTTCGAGGCGGCCCTTACGGAGCACAGCGTCAGCTACGAAATGCACACTTACCCGGGCACCAGGCACGGCTTTCACAACTACTCGACCCCGCGTTACAACCCCGAGGCAGCTGGCTTGGCCTGGGAACGCACCATGGCGTTCTTTCACAAGCACCTCGACTAGAATAATCCCTCACGACTCCGGGACAGGCGGAGCGGCTTCGTCTTCGTCGCGCCCTGCGTATCATCTTCCTGGGATATATCGCTCCAGTATCAATTGCAGTTTTTATACGTCAGGATGAGAGACATGAGCGAAAAACCAAAAGTATTAATAATGGGAACGGGGTTTGCCGGTCAGGGTCACGCTGAGGCATTTAGATACGCGTCGGCTGACGTTGTCGGTATTGTCGGTAGAACAGAAGGCGTCGTCCATGAAGTCGCTGAAAAACTTGAACTTCCTTATGCGGGCACGGACTGGGAGCAGGCACTTCGCGACTGTAAACCCGATGTTGTATCAATCGGAACGCCGGGTGGCGCCCATGTCGAGCCAATCACGAAGGCGATTGAATATGGGTGCCATGTCTTTTGTGACAAACCTCTCACTGCAAGCGGCGACAGTGCTAAAACACTTTATGAGCTGGCTGTTGCCAAAGGGGTTAAAACGGCATTTGCTGCAAGTTTCTGTTATATGCCGGAGATTCTGCATGCCAGGAAGCTTGTTGCAGATGGCGCTATAGGCGAGCCCCTTGAGGTTGAAGGCATCTCGCATTTCAATCTCGAGCGCTACATTCCTTTTGGTTGGTCGCATCGCAGCGAGGCAGGAGGCGGGCGCCTGAATAATAATTTCACCCACATGTTGTCCATTGCTACGTCCGTTATCGGCGAGAAGATACTCGCTATCAATGGTGAAGTTAGAAATGACATGGGGAAAGCCCCGATTGTAGAAGGTGTGCATAATTTCAAGACACGACGAGACTTCATTCCGGAAGATATCAATGATCCAGACCTGCAGTGGGGCGAAACCGATGTGGAATGGTCCTACACGGTTCTCGCGCAATTGGAGAGCAGGTATCCCGCGAGGAACCCCGTGTCAGTCTTGTTCAAGCATGGCGGGATGCACCCCAGATTCAACGAAGACCACATTGTTTTTTACGGCAGCGAAGGAGCCATATACATCAAGGGACACTATGGGAGTGGGCCTCTTTTCCTGTTTGATGACCGCAAGGAGTGGCGAGAAGTCGCGTTGCCGGAAGAAATCGCCGCAGCGGTACCCGACATTGAGGATGACACCCAGCGCAACTGGACCTACCTGGTCCGTGAATTCGTCAATGACATTCAGGGTATCCCTGTTGCACCCTATCCGACATTCAGGGAAGGCAGCCAGTATCAACAAATCATCGATCTGATTCGCAGGAATGACCGATGGGTTGATGTGAGCCGCCTGCTTTGAGAATGCCTCGATAACATGAACTACGATTATTTTGTTATCGCTGGCTATTTCTTGCTGGTTGTCGGCATAGGCATTGTCTTCAAGAAGCTGGCAAAACACTCCACCAGTGATTACTTTCGCGGCGGCGGAAGAATGTTGTGGTGGATGGTCGGCTCCGCAGCCTTCATGGCCCAGTTTTCGGCCTGGACTTTCACGGGCGCCGCAGGCAAAGCTTTTAACGATGGATTTGCCATCAGCCTGGTCTTCTTTGGCAACACATTCGCTTATTTATGCGGTTGGGCCTATTTCTCGCACCGCTTTCGCCAAATGCGTGTGGACACGCCGACCGAAGGCATCAAACGGCGGTTTGGCAAACACAATGAGCTTTTCTACTCCTGGGCAATTATCGTCTTCAGTATCATCAACGCAGGAGTGTGGCTGAACGCTCTGGGCGTCTTCACGAGTGCCTTTTTCGAGGCAGATATCAGCCTCACGATCATGGCGACCGGCCTGACCGTTCTGTTCGTGTCCGTTATTTCCGGTGCCTGGGGCGTCGTAGCCTCTGATTTTATGCAGACATTGATTGTCGCAATAGTCGCTGTTGCCTGCGCAATCGTGGCCCTTGTTGAAGTCGGCGGTCCGGTAGAACTGGTAACGGGTTTCCCGTCGGGATTTGTTATGGGGCCAAACATGAACTACGGCCTCATATTGTTCTGCACCTTCGTTTTTTTTCTAGCCAAGCAACTTGTAACGGTCATGAACCTCAATGACTCGTATCGATTCCTGACTGCCAAAGACACAGATAACGCCAGGAAAGCAGCGTTGTTGGCCGCGGTTCTGATGGGCGTTGGCAGCATTGTCTTTTTTATTCCACCGTGGGCGACGGCGATACTCTACCCTGACGCGACGGCGGCATACTCTGAACTGGGCGGCAAGGCCACGGACTCCGTATACCTGACATTCACCCAGAAATTCATGCCGGTCGGTACCGTTGGACTGCTCGTCGCCGGGCTTTTCGCTGCCACGATGTCCTCTATGGATTCGGCCCTCAATAAAACTGCCGGGATCTTCGTCAGGAGCGTGTATCAGCCTTTCATGACCAGGCTTAAGCGAAAAACAGACGACAAAAGCCAATTGCGGGTTGGCAGACTCGTCAGTTTCGTGAACGGGATTCTCGTTATCTTCGTCGCCCAGTACTTCATGTCATTGCAGGATCTCAGCCTGTTCGACCTGATGATGTCGGTAACTACGATGATCCAGATGCCGCTTCTCATTCCGTTGATGCTAGGAATGATCATAAAGAAGACGCCCTCCTGGGCGCCCTGGGTCACCGTTGGCCTCGGCCTGAGCGTTTCGTGGCTGGTGGCAAATGTTTTTACAGCCGATGTCTTTGCCGCATGGATCGGGATAGAGGACCTCACCCGGCGCGAGGCCAGTGAATTGAACGTGATTTTGACCATCGCGGCGCACGTGTTCATCACTGCGGCTTTCTTTTGCGCTACTACCTTTCTATACCGGGAAGAACGAGATCAACATCGAGAAGAGACAGAGAGATTCTTCGTTGATCTTGAGACACCGGTTGTTTCCGACGAAGAGCAAAGTGAGTTTGACAGGGAGCAGAGAAGCAAACTGGGAATTATGGTGATTATCATGGGAAGCGCAATGTTGCTAATGACCCTGATCCCGAATCCTCTCTGGGGTCGCTTACTCTTCGTTTTATGCGCACTCACAATTCTGTTCATCGGCGCGAGCCTGAAAAAGAGTGCTGGTCAGTCAACCCGAAGTGTCGTGGCCGATGCTCACTGACTGGCGAGCCACGACTCATAGCGGGCACGCGTTTCGTCATTCATCGGGTAGAGGCCAATGATCGACGCACCGGCCTTTACCTGATCCACGACCCACCTCTCATACATCTCCATTCCTTTTGCTTCGGCTGCGATTTCATCCGCCAGTTCAGACGGAACGATGATCACGCCATCGCCGTCACCCACCGCAATATCGCCGGGAAACACGGCAACACCGCCGCAGCCGATGGGCACGTTCAGATCCAGCGCCTGATGTTTGGTTAGATTTGTGGGAGCAGCAGGCCTGGCGCAGAAAGACGGCATGTCCAGCTTGGCGATCTCGTCCGCATCGCGCAGGCCGCCGTCGGTAATGACACCGGCGCATCCACGGATTTGCAGGCGCGTGACCAATATGGATCCGGCAGAAGCGGCGGTCGCATCGAGCCGGCAATCCATGACGAGGACATGCCCTTCCGGGATTTCTTCGACGGCCCGGCGTTGCGGATGGTCGGGATCGCGAAATACTTCTACAGGATTCAGATCTTCGCGGGCCGGAATGTAGCGCAGCGTATAGACAGGACCGACCATGCGCTTCCAGGCAGGGTTCAGGCGACCCACATTTTGCACAAACTGGTTTCGAAGTCCTCGCTTGAACAGCAGGGTGGCGATGCTGGCCGTGCTTGTGTTTTCCAAAATGGTTCTGGTTTCCGGGTTCATGGCATTTGTCCTGTCATTCAGGTGTCTACAGAAAATAAATATATCAAATATTAATCTAATATATTACATTTACGCTACATGCAGAAGCTCACATTCAATATTCGTCCGCTCGCCGAGGTCTTGGGCGCCAACGGTCTGCGTGGCCAGGGTAGCCTCGTCGATCAGATATATGGGCTGCTACGTAAGCTAATTGTCAATCTGTCCTTGCCGCCGGAATCAGCACTGGTGGAGCAAGAGGTCGCGACCGTTCTCAAGGTCAGCAAGACGCCTGTGCGCGAAGCGCTCATCCGCCTATCACGTGAGGGACTGGTCCAGGTTGTGCCGAAGAGTGGTAGCTACGTGACAGCGGTGAGTCTGGATCGCTATCTGGAGGCGTGTTTCGTACGCACTCAGCTGGAAGTGGGATGCGTAAAGCGGCTGGCGGTGCAGGGCGTGGGTAGGGCAGACCAGGTCAGGCTCAAGGCAATATTGAAAGAGCAAGAAGAGGCGCTCGAGCAAAATAACGACGTGC
>JABDNG010000016.1 GCA_013001045.1 Woeseiaceae bacterium
CTGGCGGAATCCAGTTTTGACAACTCGAACAGATCGCCAATCAGACTTCCCAGTCTTACGGTGTGTCGCCGCGCGATTTTAAGATAGCGCTTGCGCTCCTCCTCAGACAGCGTTTCGCCCTTGATAATCAGCGTTTCCAGGTAACCCTGCATGGCCGACAGTGGGGTGCGAAGGTCATGAGAAATATTGGAGACGAGCTCCCGGCGCAGATTATCGTTTTCCGTGAGCTGCAGAAGCTGCTCCTTGATCTTGCCGGACATGGATACGAAAGAGCGTGCAAGCTGGTCGATTTCGTCGCCATCAACCACAGCCGGCTCGATCCTCGGTGCCTGCTCGAACCCTGAGTCACTGACACGATTCACTTCTTCGCTGAGGTTCTTCAGCCGCCGGGTTAGAAGGCCGAATACCAGGAGACCGACGATTGCCGCGGCGAGCACGACCGTGATCGCTACGTAGAAACTTATCTTGCCGACATAGGAACTGCCGATATCACGGGAGAGCGTCTCGTAGGTCTGCCCGCCAAGGACGACATACAGATAACCTTCGAGCCGGCCGTCGTTGCGGACCTCAAAAGCCGAGAACACTTTGCGCGTGGAGCCGCTGCGCGGGTCGTCACCTCGAATCGGCATCGTGGCGGAGCCCTCGATCAGTTCCTTTAGTGGTGCAAGTTCGACGCGTTCGAGCATGACAGTTTCTGGCGGTAGTCCATGACCGAGAATGTTGCCCTCGGTATCCAGCAGGTAGATTTCGGCCGTCGGGTTTATCACCATTGCGTGGCTGGCGAGGTCTGTCAGACTATCGAGGTCGGGAACGCCGTCACTGATAAGGTCGCGCTGCCCCGTCACGTACATTGCGATGGGCGCGTTGAGTCGCTGCGTGAGTTCTTCGTAATACAGTTGTGTATTAATACGTCCGGCGACAAAAAAGACCGACCCCATGAGAATCACGATGACGAGCAGTGCAGCTGACAGCTTGGCGAAAAGTGTATTCATGAGAATCAGACCGCGACGTCAACTTTGTCATGGCTCGAGAACTTATAGCCGACCCCCCAAACGGTTACGATCATTTCAGGCTTGGACGGATTATCCTCGATCTTGGCGCGCAAACGGTTAATGTGGGAATTGACCGTGTGTTCGTAGCCTTCGTGGCCGTAGCCCCACACCTTGTCCAGGAGATCCGCTCGCCGAAAAACACGCCCCGGATTGCAGATAAAATAATGCAGCAGGTCGAACTCTCGCGCGGTCAGGTCGACCTGCCGGCTGCCGAGCGTCACTTCCCTGCGTGTCGGATCGATGGTCAGGTTGCCAGCGTTGACAGTCCTCGCCAAGTCAGGTGCCGGTTGTGGTGACTGCTGCAGATTCTCGATGCGCCTGAAGATGGCGCGAACACGTGCAACAAGCTCCAGTACGCTAAATGGTTTCGCCAGGTAATCATCGGCGCCTGTTTCCAGGCCGAGAACGCGATCAAGCTCGGCTGACTTGGACGTCAGCATCAGTATCGGTTGGTACGAGCCCTCCCGCCGGATCGCTCGACAAATCTCAAGGCCATCGGGACCTGGCAGACACAGGTCGAGAATCGTTAGCGACCAGTTCTCGGACGTCGCGAGCCGCATGCCTTCGTAGCCATCGGCGGCCACCACGAACTCGTCGCACAGATCCCGCACGTGCAGCGAGACGAGTTCAGCAATGTCTTGCTCGTCCTCGACCAGGAGTATGCGGCGCTTCTTCATCGTGACTATTCCCCCGTGCGCCACGCAGTGCTGTCGGGTTCCGACAGGCGTTTTCAGCGACGCATCGAAATAATAGACCGGAAATCTCACGCAAATATCACAGGGGCAGGGAGGCCCGTGGCACATCGCTGCACCACGGGCTCTTGCCATACTATCGATCAATCGTCGTAGTGGTGACGAACACGCTCGATCTCGATTTTCGTGACAGGGTCACCCCAGCCGTGCACTTCCGGGAAGAGATCAACGCCACCGTTGACGCCGGCGTGGGGAATGACAATGCCGTCCTCGACGAGGTTCGAATCGCTCATACCGGTACCCATGTCGCCGGAGGAAATGCCAATCAGGCCCTGGCATGGCGGCACGATGTCGGCGAAATCCTCGGTATTCATCTCGGTTCTCGCGTCGTAAGACGCCGAGTAAACGGTATTCTTGTGGTTCGGCAAGCGAATACTGTCGAGGCCCGTAAACCCGTCATTTGTGCAGATCAGCATGCTGGCGAACGACAGGTACCTGGCCCGGCCATGGGTCGTTATCGTGAAGGTCTCTGAACTTTCGAACCCGGTGTTACCCGGGTCGCTGGCCGGAACCAACGGCGCCATTCCTGCCACGACCTCGTGAACCTGGGAATCGTCGCTGAGCGCTTCCAGTAGCGGTCCGCCATTGCCGTTTTCGGCGATCTGCCGGATGCCTTCGCTGGCCGCTTCGCCGACCGTGAAAATTCCGGTCCTACTCGTATGTGTGACCAGAATAGGTGGAGTGATCGGCTGACCGGCGGTCAGGTTCGTGATTGTGATCCTGTACGTCTTGCCCCCTTCACTATGTGCCACTTCCGGCGTAAGTAATGTCAGCGCCAGGCTCAAGGCTGCTACAGCTGTAAACTTGAAATTCATAATTTGATCCCCTGGATTAAATTCAGTCGAAATCGTTGAAGTAATCAACATGCGGGGAAGACGTTACGTCGCAAAGATCACGCAAATGTCACAGGCGCGTCGTTTTTTAGTAACCAAATGGCACTGCGGCCAGGAATCGCGGTGTGGATATTTGGTAGTCTGCTGCAACTCGAATTGAACGAAGTAAAAAGTCTGTTTCGTGCAAACCTGCGGTTGATTCGCTTAACATGCAGACACAATGACGATTACGGGAGTAGCGGGATGGTGAAGACAGATGTTATCCAGTTAGCCGAATTGGATTCATTGCCCGTCTCTGATGGCTTCCGGCTGCGGGGTATGGACATGACGCGCCTGGAGACATTCGCCGATGCTGCATTTGCATTTGCAGTGACGCTGTTGGTTGTTGGTGGCGGCGACGCCATTCCCACCAGCTTCGAAGAAATGACGCAAGCGTTGAAACAGGTACCAGCATTTGCCGCGAGCTTTGCCAACATCATGCTGTTCTGGTACGCGCATCATCGCTGGAGTCGCCGATTTGGCCTTGAAGACGCTGGCTCGGCGATGCTCACGATGTTGCTCATTTTCATAGTCCTTATTTATGTGTATCCGTTGAAGGCAATATTTTCTGGTGCATTCCAGTTCTTTTCAGGCGGCTACCTGCAGTCCTATTTTGGATTGAGGTCGATACAGGATCTACGCAGCCTGTTCATCATTTTTGGTTCCGGTTACCTGTGTCTGTCCGGTGTGCTTCTATTACTCAATCGGCACGCCCTCGCACTGGCCGACCAGCTGTCGTTGAGCGAGCTCGAACAGTACGACACGTCCACGGAGCTACGTTACTGGCTGATCAGCATGAGCGTGCCATTGTTGTCGATTGCCCTCGCCTGGCTGGTTGCCGATCGATTCGTCGTTGTCGCGGGAATGATTTACGGCATCTTCGGTATTGTTTTTCCCTGGTTCTTCAGCCGCAGGGCCCGCGTCCGGGCACGTATCGCGAGTTAGGCAACTTCTTACCCGTCACAGAGTCGCTATCCGGATTCGCTCTTACGCACGGCATGACCGCCAAATTGGTTGCGCATCATCGCGAGCAACTTCGCCGAGTAGTCCTGCTTGCCTTGCGACGAAAACCGCGCCATCAGTGCGAGGCTCATGACCGGTGTCGGTATACCTTGTTCGATACCCTCGAGTGCCGTCCAGCGACCCTCGCCGGAATCGGCAACGAACGGCTGCACGTCGTCGAGTTGCTGGTCCTCGGCAAGGACGTCGGCGGAAAGGTCCAGCAACCAGCTGCGCACAACGCTGCCGTGTCGCCATGATTCGGCGATTTCAGCGAGGTCGAGCTTGAAGTCATCGCGGCCTTTCATCAGCGCGAAGCCCTCGGCATAAGCCTGCATCATGCCGTACTCGATACCGTTGTGAATCATCTTGACGAAATGCCCGCTGCCGACAGGACCGGCATGAACCCAGCCACGGTCAGGGGTGGGCGCCAGTGCTTCAATGATCGGCCTTATTTCCGCAAACCCCTTGTCCGATCCGCCAACCATGAGTGCATAGCCGTTCTTCAGTCCCCAGATACCACCGGAGACGCCGGCGTCGATGAAATGAATGCCGGCATCGCCCAGTAATTCGCCACGACGCATGGAGTCCTTGTAGTAGGAGTTCGCGCCGTCTACCAGGACGTCACCGGGTTCGAGCAATTGCATCATCTTCGGTATGTACGATTCAGTAATCTCGCCCGCGGGCAGCATCAGCCAGACGAGTCGTGGCGACTCGAGCATACCGACGAGGGACTCGGCAGATTCCGCCGGCACAAGACCGCTTTCTGCGGCGAGCGCCTCGGTCACCTCGGCATTGCGGTTAAAGCCGGCGACCTCAACGCCAGCATTGCGCAAACGCCGCGCCATGTTGCCGCCCATTTTTCCAAGACCGATTATTCCGAGTTGCATACATGGCTCCTCATTTACTGCTTTGAGTATGGAGGAGGGCCGCCGGACATTCCAGAGAACCGGATCTGCAAGCGCGACAAAGGCGCCGCGACGATAAGCCCTAACATTTCGGACGCCCGGTTACATTTCGAAACAGATTGAAACTGGTCGGAAACCCATCGGCGAAAGCGTCCAGAGATACTGCGCCTCGACAAATGAATTATCCAACAAAAGGTGCTTACAGTGAAAACACTTACAAATATCTTACTTGCCTTCAGTCTGCTCGTAGTCGCTGCGTGCGACTCGAGCGATGATCCGATAGTGGGCGCTCCAGTTCCGGAGTTTTTTGCTCTGCAGGTGCTGCATGCATCTCCAGATGCCCCGCCCGTCAACGTCTTCGTCAACGGCTCTGAAGCACTGAGCAACGTCGATTACAAGACAGGCTCCCCTTTCATCAGCAACGCCGCAGGCGCTTACGAGATTCGCGTCGACGGTATTCTTCCCGGCGGCAATGCGACGGTAATTGGCCCGGTGAATCTGCAGTTCGACGGCGACACGATCTACACAGTCGCTGCTGTGGGCCCGGTTGCAGCCATCGAACCCGTCGTTATCAGCCAGCCACTGGAACCTGTGTCAGCAGGATCCGCCAGATTGTTCGTGCTACATGGCACATCCGGCCCAGGCGGCTCGTTGCCCGTCGATGTCTACGTGACGGCGCCGGGTGCCGATCTGTCCATGACAGCCCCGACAGGCACATTCGATTTCAAGGAAACGCTTGGACCGGTTGAGGTTGCTGCCGGTGATTATCAGGTTCGCGTCACCCTGGCTGGCGATCCTGGCGCAGTGGCCTACGATTCCGGCACGCTTACCCTGAATGCCGGCGATGACCTTCGCCTTGCGGCTGTGCCGAATACGAGCGGTGGTCCTGCCGCAGTAACGCTCGTCGGTCTGACGAGCTCGGGTTCACTCGAGCTGCTCGATGTGAACACGCCGACAGCGCTGCGCGTCGGGCATTTGTCTCCGGATACTGGCCCGGTCGACGTCCTGGTTAACGACGCCGTCTATTTGGGTGGTGTACCGTACCCTGCCGTCACGGGCTTCGCACCGTTGCCGGCTGACACCTATAACGTCGCAGTCACCCCGGCCGGCATGCCGGGCATGATTGCGATCGGCCCGGTTGATCTGGAGCTCGACGCCGGTACCTGGTACTCGGTACTCGCCGTCGACTTCTTCAACAACATCGGCAACCCCTTAATCCTGACCGATGACCCACGGCCGGTTGCAACCAATGCCAAGGTACGCATCATTCATGCGTCGCCGACAGCGCAGGACGTCGATATCTACGTTACGGCGCCCGGTGCCGACATCAACAACGAATCGCCGACTTTGGCGGCCGTTCCGTTCCGCGCCAATACGGGCTACCTGGCCCTGCCGGCTGGTGACTACGAAGTTACGGTGACCCCAGCGGGCACGAAAGACGCGGCGATCGGTCCTGCAGCCGTTTCGATCGTCGATGGCGGCGTTTACACTGCGATCGCACGCGATCCGATCCCTGGTGAGATGGAATTCGGCCTCATCGTACTGGCAGATACGCTGGATCAATGAGCTTGAGAGTGACTCAACTTTGATCGAAGATGGGCCCCGAAAGGGGCCTTTCTTTATGGGCGGTATGATTGTTCCATATTCTCTGTCATTACACAGAGCTTTCGTCTTATGGAAAACCTTGAAACAGTAAAGCCGGAGATGTTGAGTTACCGACTCGTGTTCGGCGCGAGTGGCTATATCGGCAGTCACCTTGCACCCTACCTGGCATCGCGCGGCCTGCCGGTGCGCGCGACGTCGCGCAACATCGAAGTTATCGAAAGTCGCGACTGGCAGGATGTCGCGCTGGCCGAGGCCGATGCCTTGCGGCCGGAAACTCTGGACGGTGTTCTCGACGGCGTCGATATCGCCTATTACCTCGTGCACTCGATGGCAGCCGGCAAGAACTTCCCTGAACTGGACGCAAGGGCTGCGCGCAATTTTGCCGAGGCGGCCGCGCGGCATGGCGTCAAGCGCATCGTCTACCTCGGTGGGCTTGTTCCAAAGGCACCGAAATCGACGCATCTTCGTTCACGCCAGGAAACCGGCGACATCCTGCGCGCGGGCAGCGTTCCCGTGACAGAAATTCGAGCGGGCATGATTATAGGACCGGGGTCGGCCGCCTGGGAGGTGATCCGCGATCTCGTCAATCATTTACCGTTCATGATTACGCCGCGCTGGGTTTTCTCACGCTCCACGCCCATCGCGCTCAGCAACCTGTTGTGCTACCTGGCCGATGCACCGTCGCTCGAGGAGACCGCCGGTGAAATTTACGACGTCGGCGGCGCCGACGACCTCACCTACGAGGAGATCATGCGGCAATATGCCAAACTCGTCGGCAAGAACCCGCGCATTATCCCGGTTCGCGTACTGACACCGCGCTTGTCGTCGTATTGGCTGCGCCTCGTGACGTCGGTACCAACGAATATCGCGCGCGCCCTGATTGACGGGCTGTCACAGGACGTGATCGCCACTGACGGCCGGCTCGCCAGTCTCGTTCCTCAGAACCTGCTCGGGTTTCGTGAGGCGGCACGCGAGGCGCTGGACGCGGACCGCAAACACGCGGTGCCGGCACGTTGGGTCGAAGGATCTATCGCCTGCCGCGAATTTCATCCGGAGTACGGGTTCTATTCCAAGCAAGCTGGCGACAGCGTTAGATGCAGCGCCAGCCGCGACGCCTTGTGGCGCGTGATTTGCCGTGTCGGCCAAGAGGGCGATTTCTTTTACGCCGGCTGGCTCTGGTGGCTGCGAAGAACCCTCGACTGGATCGTCGGTGGGCCGAGTTTCCGCCGCAAGCGACGCCACCCCGAGGAGCTTCGCATCGGCGATGCTGTCGATGCGTGGCGAGTGATTGCCCTGCAGCCAGGCAAACAGTTAACGATGCTGATGGAAATGAAAGCGCCGGGTGCGGGCGTTCTCGAGTTCGATATTGACGACGCCGATGATGACCAACGCACGATAACGGTTACGGCTTACTTTCACCCCGCCGGCGTGTGGGGAATCCTTTACTGGTTCGTGCTACTGCCGTTTCACGCGTTCATCTTTCACGGCATGACGCGGGTGATTGCAAAGCGGGCGGAGACGGAGGCGGCGACCGAAGCCGCATAGACACGAGAGACATTGCCGGTGCTAGTCGCTTTTATTATCCCGGCCGAATATGCGGAAGGCGGACACGACCGACCGGGTGAGCAGCGCTTGCGGTAACTTGATTCATCCAGGACGCCATGTACGGGCCAGATTGCCGCAGGTATCGTCAGGGACTAATGGCCAGATTCCTGATTTTATGAGTGTTTCCGCTTTTCTCCATTTCGTCTAATGGCGCGGTATAGATAAACGTAAATACCTCGATCATTCGAACTTCGATTTCGCCAAGAAAATGATCGATATCCGGAATCTGATTGAACGTGTTGTAGCCGTTCTCCAGAAACTCTTGCAGTGCGCCGAATCCGGCCGCATGCGCCGGCGCTCTCATGGTGCGCAGGGTCATTCCGATCAACGGGATCTTGATCAGCGATTTGAGCGTTCTACCCAGGTTTGTAATCAGGTGCACAAGTTCCACAAGCTCTGACAATGAACTCGCTTTACGACATGCGATGGCGTAGTCGAGCTCCGTTATCGTTGTCGGAAGCTCGCCGTCTACTCGCAGTGCCCGGCAAATCGCAATATTGACCTTTAACACACGAGCGTTCATTTCCGCTGCGTTGGCTATGGTTTGCAGTGCACCGAGCGGCAACATCCTCGTGATCGCAGGCGCGGCACGCTCCAAATCACGGTCACGATTGCTGATTCCAATGCCGGCAAGATCACTCATCGTGAAGTCTATCGCCTCGGCATAACCGTCCTGCGCATACAGGTCGCTGAAGAACGGCAGCAAGTGACCGAGTTGCCAGTCCGCAAAGCGCTCGTAGTCCTTTCGAAGCTGTGGATCGTCGAGGTATTCGAGATGCAGTTCCGTGCTGCGTCGCATCTGTTCACGGAAATGGCCTGCGGCTTGTTTTCGGGGTGAAAGCGTCATTTAGGGCGCGATATTGTAACGCGATGCTCAGATCGTATTGACGAGAACGAAGGACACTCTGTTTGAGCTCGTCTCCGAAATGTCATGGACGCGAAGAATGACGTGCGGAGGACTACCAGCTGCGTGGACGCCCCGTGTCCATGTGCACGAAATCGGAGGCCTCGTAGAAGCCGACGCCACCGCGCTTCATCGCCAGTGCGGTATCTCGGAGTCGTGTCGTCCGGACACCTTCGAGACGAACATCGATGGCTTTGCCTAGCAGGTGCTGGCTATTCTTTGCAACGCCGGTTTTTGCGCTGCGACCGCGGAGCATCTCGTTGGTCTTCGGAGAGCGATAGGCCGACACGACCTGGTAAGTACCGTCGCTACCGAGTGCGGCTCGTACGTCGAAGATCAGATCGAGCAGCTCCGGGTCCATCTCGGCCGCGTCGCCGGTCCGGAAGTCAAACAGAAAATGATTGATCTCTTCGAGCGCCGACGGAACGTAGGCGCCGTTCCTTGAATAGACGATGTCCAGCCGCTTACCGGTGTGCGTGTGATAAAAAGAGAGCTGGCGCTCGTCATTCTCAAGCTTCCCCTGGCTCACGCTCGCCAGAGAGGCGAGAATCAGGGTGACAACGACTGCCATTACTGAAGGTAATTTACGTAGGTGATTCATAGCGAGAATGTGTCCAAACCAAACTTAAATATGACGTCATTCTTGAGAAATTCAAGGTACTTTGGCACATGTTTCGAGTAATCGCGACAATTGCGGCGAGTCTCCTGTTGCCGCCCGTGCAGGCCGCAGTATCGATCGACACCGCCGAGGCCGACAGCCTTGCGGGCGGTGCCCTCGTATCCAGCGCGTTGCAGGTACAGGTTGAAAGGCTGCAGGAGGCATTGCAGCGGCATCGTGACCTGGCGGCTTCCGGCGGCTGGCCTGCAGTACCGGCTGGCCCGACAATCCGGCAGGGCTCTGACGACTCACGCCTCGGAGTCCTGGCAACTCGGCTGGCGGCGTCGGGTGATCTTGCGGGTGACGAAATCGTCTCTTCCTACTACGATGAAGCTCTGCAAGATGCGGTGCGTCGTTTTCAGGCTCGCCACGGACTGGACGCGGACGGGCTGGTTGGGCGGGCCACGTTGCGCGCGCTGAATGTGCCGGTCGAACGACGCATAGACCAGATTCGAGTAAACCTCGAGCGTGTTCGATCACTGTCTGATATTGATGAGCAGCATTTTGTCTTGGTCAACATTACGGCGTTCAAGGCGACGATTATTCGCGATGGGAAAGCGCTTTGGACAACGAAAGTCATCGTTGGAGAAGAAGAAGACCGGACACCGGAACTGCGCTCTGAGCTGAGATCCGTCGTGTTCAACCCAACCTGGTCAGTGCCGCACAGCATCGCAAGCGAAGAGTTGCTGCCGAATATTAAGCAGGATCCGGGCTTCTTCAGCAACGGTGGTTACGAGCTCTACGACCGCGATGGTAATCGCGTCGATCCGGCGGATGTTGACTGGGATGTTTATTCTACGAACAATTTTCCATTCAGGCTGGTGCAGCGTCCGGGGCCACAAAACCAGTTGGGAAGAATCAAGTTCATGATTCCAAATCCATACTCAATCTGCATGCACGATACGCCCGCAAGAGAGTTGTTTGCGAGCGCGAACCGCGCTCTCAGTCATGGCTGCATTCGGGTAGACGATCCGCTGGCCTTTGCCGAGCTCGTCCTCGGCAGTGAGGGCTGGACGCGAGCGCAAATCGAATCGCAGATCGATTCCGGGCACACGAAATCGATCGCTTTAAAGGGGCCTTTGCCCGTTCACGTGGTTTATTGGACAGCAGAAGTCGACGACAATGGCGTAATCCATTTCTACGACGACATATACGCGAGAGATGATGAGTTTCTCGAGGAGCTGGGGAGGCCGCCGGCCATCCGCTGACCTTTCTGTTAGATTGGGATAAGCGAAAGACGCAGCAAACTCCGATAACAACACTATTCTTTAGGAGTGAATCGATTGACCGCATCCACCGATACTTTGATTCGACGGCTTAAGGGCCTGTCCTTGAGCATTATTCTTCTCGGCCACGCGACCTTTGCCTTGGCGCAGCCACCCATCATTCAGCCGGGCTTGCCGGGCGATCCATCGAAGGAACTCAGTGCCGACGAGGCGATCGAGATAGCCGATACGAGCTACTCGCCGGCCGACGCACAGTTCATGCACGACATGATCCCGCACCATCACCAGGCGCTCGAGATGGCGGCACTGGTGGCCGATCGTACCAACCGGCCGGAGCTGATCGACGTGGCAGGGCGCATCAACGCCTCGCAGGGAGACGAGATCGAGTTCATGCAGCAGTGGTTGCGCGAGCGCGGCGAGCGGGTGCCGGATCCGACCGCACACGACGCAATGCACACCCACCACACCATGGCCGGCATGGCCACGCCCGAACAGATGGCGGAGCTTGCGGCAGCCGAAGGTACGGACTTTGACCGGTTGTTCCTGACGTTGATGATTACGCACCACGACGGTGCGGTGAAAATGGTCGAGGAGCTGCTCGAACAACCGGGTTCGGCGTACGATCCGGTGCTGCTCGATTTCACCTCGGACATCACCAATGACCAGACCGCCGAAATCGAACGCATGAACGCATTGCTGGTCAGCCTTTCGACCGACCCGCGTGCAGGGCTCTCGGCTGGGCTCGATGACGCAGGCCAGGTACTGAAGAATCTCGAGCTCGTGGCCTCGCTGTCCAAGCCACCCGGCTTTGTCGATCCACGCAACCCGACCGAGGGGCCACCGAAGCATCTGAAAGCGGACGACGATGCTGAAGATCCTGAAGAAGAGGACGTCAATGAAGACCAGCGCTCGCCGCTCTTGAGTTTCTCGAACACCGACATGGCCTTTGCCGGCGATGTGCTGGTGGCCGGTAGTTACCATGGATTCAACGTCTACCGACTGGGCGATGATGGCATACCCGATCTATTGAGCTCGGTGGTCTGCCCAGGTGGGCAGGGCGACGTTTCGATCGTCGGCAACTTGCTGATCATGTCCGTGGAACAGACGCGCGGGCGCCGCGATTGCGGGCTCGAAGGCGTTACCGAGGACGTTAGTACTGACCGGTTCCGCGGCCTGCGTATCTTCGACATCAGTGACCTGACACGGCCCGTACAGGTGGGTGCCGTGCAAACCTGCCGTGGTTCGCACACCCATTCGGTCGTCGAAGGTCCTAACAACGACGGCAAGATTATCGTCTACAACTCCGGCACCTCCGTCGTGCGCGATGAGGAGGAGATGGCGGGTTGCATCGACGAATCGCCCGGCGACGAACGTACCGCGCTATTCAGGATCGACGTTATCGAGATCCCGGTCGATGAGCCGGCAGCGGCGCGCATTGTCGACAGCCCGGCGGTGTTTGCAGACCCGGAAACCGGCGTACTTTCCGGTTTGTGGCGCGGTGGCGACCACGGCGACGAGACGCAAGAGACCAGTCAGACGGACCAGTGCCATGACATCACCGTGTTTCCGGAGCGGAAGATTGCCGGGGGTGCGTGTTCGGGCAACGGCATTTTGTTCGATATCTCCGACCCGCTGAAACCGCAGCGCATCGACGAGGTCGTCGACACCGGCTTTGCCTACTGGCACTCGGCGACGTTCAATAACGACGGCACGAAAGTCATCTTTACCGATGAGTGGGGTGGCGGTACACGAGCGCGCTGCCGCGCCTACGACCCGCTGACCTGGGGTGCCGACGCCATCTACGACATCGTCGATGGGCAGCTCGAGTTTCGCAGCTATTTCAAGATGCCGGCGCCACAAGTCGAGCAGGAAAATTGCGTCGCGCACAACGGCTCCATCGTACCTGTACCCGGCCGCGATATTTTTGTTCAAGCCTGGTACCAGGGCGGCATTTCCGTGATCGATTTCACCGACTCGGCCAGGCCGGTCGAGATTGCCTATTTCGACCGCGGGCCCATCGATGCC
>JABDNG010000030.1 GCA_013001045.1 Woeseiaceae bacterium
CGCCTCGCCGGACAATATGGATTCTTCGCCCAGAAACAGTAACACCACATCCGACTTGCGTGCTGCCTCGACTGCATCATCGAACGCTTCGGACACCTTGCTCCGTGAGTTTTCCATCGCCCGGACATAGCGAACCTTGACAGCATCACCGATGAGTTCCGGAATTGCTTGCAGCGGTGTCACGCTGAGGTCGCGATCACCGTCGAAGATCCAGGTCCCCAATTGTTCGTACGGCGCATGGGCCAACGGTCCAATGACGGCAACGGAATTCAGCTTGTCACTGGACAATGGCAACACAGCATGGTCGTTCTTGAGCAGCACGATGCTCTGCAGTGCCGCTCTTCTTGCCGTCTCAAGCGCGTGCTGGTTCGCAATCGGTGGCAAAGCCGTGGGGTCTGTATACGGTTTTTCGAACAGCCCGAGGCTGAACTTGGCACGCAAGATATTGGCCACCATCGCGTCAACCATCGCAATGTCGATGCGCCCCTCCTCGATCAGCGTCTCCAACTGCTGAATGTAGGACTGACCCGCCATCTCCATATCGATGCCTGCCGTCACTGCCTGGTACACCGACTCCTTGTCGCTCTCAGTCAGGCCATGAATCGCTAACTGCCGGACAGAGTCCCAGTCGCTTACGACCAGTCCTCTGAAATCCCACTCATCACGTAGGACCTGTCGCATGAGGAATTCATTAGCGGTCGCCGGAACCCCATCGAGGTCACTGAACGAGGCCATGAGTGCCACCACGCCCGCGTCCACCGCTGCCCTGAACGGTCGAAGATAAACATTGCGCAGTTCATTCTCGGGAATATTTGTGGTCGCATAATCGCGACCACTTTCCGACGCACCGTAACCAGCAAAATGCTTGGCGGTCGCGGCAATCGTATCTGTCGCCGCAAGATTTTCGCCTTGAAAGCCGTCGACCATGGCCACCGCGAGCTCACTCGCCAGGAACGGGTCTTCACCAAGGCTCTCGGCGATTCGCCCCCAGCGCGGGTCGCGCGCGATGTCGATCATTGGCGCAAATGTCCAATTAACACCGGTTGTGGCAGCTTCGCTCGCGGCAACACGCGCGCCCTCTCGAACGATATCCGCGTTCCACGTAGCGGCCTGTCCCAGGGGAATTGGCATCACGGTCTTGAAGCCATGGATCACATCACGACCGACCAATAGCGGAATGCCGAGCCGACCCTCTCGCACGGCGATACGCTGCAATTCATTGACGGTATCGACGTCGACCTGATTGAGGACCGACCCCACGCGCCCAGCCTTGATGGCCTGTCGCACAGAATCCGATAGGTCATCGTCGGACGCATTGACCTGGTTCATCTGGCCGATCTTCTCCGCCAGCGTCATCTCAGAGAGCAATGCGTTCACGCGTTGCTCGATCTTGCTTGAATTATTCAATGGGTTGGCGATGGAGGCGCTCACACTCGTCATCAATAGCAGGCCGCAGAGCGCGGCAACGTTGCCGCGTTTATATGTAGGCACGAGCCGTCTGTATCCTTCGGTTGACCTTGCGATTATGAATATTGTCTTGTTGGATTCGCACCGAAGCGTTTGTAGCAATATTTGACAGCGCTGTCAATTTGAAGGACGATAAGGTTCGGGGCCCCGCGCCAAGATTGAACGGCTGAATAATAATAATGAGCAGCGCCACACACTACGAAACCGCGCCAGAAGACCGGATTCCGTTCCACCACAAAATCATATACGGATTCGGTGCCTTCACGAACAACCTGCTTGCATCCGCAATCGGCGGCATGGTCATCGTGTTGAACCTTGGATTTGGTATGAGCCCGGCACTCGTCGGATTACTGGGGTCACTGCCGCGCCTGACAGACGCGTTGACCGATCCTTTGATGGGTTACATTTCAGACCACACCCGCTCGCGCTGGGGCAGGCGCCGCCCGTACATCTTCGTCGGTGCAATAGCCGCGGGCCTGGTCTTTATACTGCTATGGCAGCTACCGTCGGACGCGAGCGAAACCTACTACTTCTGGTATTTCCTTGCCGGCTCGCTGATCTTCTTCCTGGCATACACGGTATTTGTCACACCCTGGATCGCGCTGGGTTACGAATTGACACCCGATTACCACGAACGCACCAGATTGATGGGCGTGCAAAATTTTATCGGTCAAACGCCCTACCTGATCGCGCCCTGGTTTCTCTGGATCATGCAGAATGAATTGCTGTTCGATGACATGCGAGAAGGCGCAGCCGGGCTCGCGCTTGCGATCGGCATTGTCGTTGTCGCGGTCGGCATACTGCCTGCCATATTTCTTCGCGAACGGTTCACGGCCGGCGATTTCACAGAGGAATCGCAAAAGCGCACGCTGTTGGAAAGCGCGGCTGATTTTCTGAAGGGCTTTGCAATGAGCCTGAAATTCAAACCGTTCCAGAAGCTTTGCATTGCAACGTTTCTCGTATTTAACGGTTTCATCATGATTGCAGCATTCCAGTTTTATGTGATCATCTACTTTTTGTTCGGCGGCGATGTCAGTCTTGGGTCGGAGTTCGCCGGCTACGAGGGAACGGTACGTATCGCATCGGGCTTCCTGATCATTCCGTTCGTCATTTGGATGGGCACCAAGATCGGCAAACGACGTACGTTCTTCGTTGCGACCGGAATATCCATGCTTGGCTACGCGATCAAATGGGTATGTTACAACCCCGATATACCGTGGCTCATACTCATTCCCGCACCCCTTATTTCGTTTGGCTTCGCCAGTCTTTTCACGCTGATGCCCTCGATGGTTGCCGACGTCGTCGACGAGGATGAATTAGTGTCGCACGAGCGAAGGGAAGGCATGTACGGCTCCATCTTCTGGTGGGTCGTCAAACTCGGGCAGGCTGTTGCGCTGGCGGTCGGCGGCTTTCTTCTGACCGCGACCGGCTTCGACGTCGCGCTGGAAGGCGATCAAACCGAGCGGACCATCTTGCTGATTCGCATTTTCGACATTTGCATTCCGATCGCCGCATCAGCTATAGCAATCTGGATCATTGCGAGCTATTCGATAACCGAAGAGCGCGCGCATGAGGTGCGACTCGAGCTTGAAAAGCGGCGCGGCACTATGGGCACAGCTGCAGCGTAGTTAGCCGACGGATTAAGTGGCGAACCGATAACAACAGAATTAATAGGGGTCGAACCGAGATTATCTGCTATAAACTTCGGTTCGACCCCCTTTTACTTGTCAGATTGAGAGTTCCTGTTGAACTCGTTGCAGGTCATCCTCAGTATCGACACCGGTGCCCGGCCTTTCCGCAGGCACGCCAACCCTGATCGTCATCCCGAGCGACAAAGCACGAAGTTGTTCGAGCTGCTCACAGACCTCGAGATCGGAGGGCTCCGCTGCGACGAAGCGACGCAGCACGCCGCAACGATAAGCATAGATACCGTGGTGGTGAAGCGCCGTCGAGATCGCAAGTTGCCGACGCTTGGATTCTCTGGGATGGGGGATGGCCGCACGGCTGAAATAAATGGCGTGCTCTTGCACATCGCGAATGACCTTCACAACATTCGGGTCATCAAAGTCCTCATCCGACAACAGCGGCGAAGCAAGGGTCGCGATATCGGCAGACGTGTCATCCAGGAGCGCCGCGCATTGATTGATTAAGGTCGCCGGCATGGCCGGTTCGTCACCCTGCAGATTGACGACGATCCGATCGTCGGTCCAGGCGAGCACGTCGGCCACTTCTGCGATTCGCTCGGTGCCGGACCGATGCTGATCGCTGGTCATGCACACAGTAGCACCGAACGATTCCGCCGCCTCCGCAATGCGGTCATCATCCGTCGCAACAACGACCTCCATCGCCCTGCTTTCGGAACCGCGTTCAAACACGTGCTGCAACATTGGCTTGCCGCCGATCTCGCGCAACGCTTTACCGGGTAACCGGGTTGATGCGTAACGAGCGGGAATGACAACGACGAATCTCATTACGAACCACCCTGCCCGTCGCGCAGACGTGACTCTATCTGTTCGATGAGAGGGAGTGCGAGAACAGGGTCCATTTGTAGCGTTACCGGAACGTACCAGAATTTGTCTTGAACATGTCGCCCCAGTTTAATGGCATCTTTCTCCGTCATGAACACCGCAACGTCGTCGCTGAATTCCAGGTCCTTCAAGTTCAGCGCTGCATGGTCGACGAAGGCATGTTCAATGACCTCTATTCCCTGTGTCCGTAGAAGTTCGAAAAATCGCGCCGGGTTACCAATACCCGCGACCGCATGCACCGTTGACCCGGCAAATCGCTCGATGGGGCGGGTGAGTGAACCGTTCAGCCGGCACGCTTCGGTCGCGACCAGCGCAAACTCGCCGGCGTTTTGCTCAGCGACGGTCAGTTCGTCAGCGCTGCGAAACGGGCCATTGACCAGCAACTGTTCCACGTCCTTGAGGCGATCCGGTTGCTCGCGAAGTGGGCCTGCGGGGAGCAGGCGCCGGTTGCCAAGACCGCGGGTGCCGTCGATCACGCAAATCTCGTAATCACGGCCGAGGCGGTAGTGTTGCAGACCGTCATCCGCGATGATGATGTCCACGCCGTCATCGACGAGCATGGCCGCCGCCCGCACGCGGTTCGAGTCAACAACCACGGGACAACCGGTGCGTCGGGCAAGCAGTACCGGCTCGTCGCCTACGACTGTGGGGTCGCTATCGGTATCGACGCGCATCGGTGAGTCGGACTTGCTGCCACCGTAGCCGCGACTGACGATGCCCGGCGAAAACCCCCGGCCGCGGAGCTCTTGTGCGAGCCAGATGACGGTCGGTGTCTTGCCGGTGCCGCCCGCCGTAATGTTGCCCACGACGATGACCGGGACCGGTACGCGATAGACCTTTAGAACGCCGGTGTCATAAAGAAAACGCCGGATCGATGTTACAAGCCAGTAGATGCCGCTCAGTGGCAACATCACCCAGCCGAGCCGCGTGTCTTCGTACCAGACACGATGAATCCATCGATAGGTTGCGCCGGCGCTCACTCGTCATCTGCCTCCGCACTGAACTGCATGCGATAAAGCGACGCGTATTGCCCGTCCTGTGCAATGAGTTCGCCATGCGTTCCCGACTCGACCACACGACCCGCATCCAGGACGATAATGCGATCCGCTTTCTCGACCGTCGACAAGCGGTGTGCAATGACGAGGGTGGTTCGATCTTTCATCAGCACATTGAGCGCATCCTGAATGCGTCGTTCGGACTGGGTATCCAGCGACGAAGTCGCCTCATCCAAAATCAAAATCGGAGCATCCTTGAGTAACGCGCGCCCAATCGCAATTCTCTGTCGTTGACCACCTGACAACAACACACCACGATCACCAACTATCGATTCGAGTTTGTCCGGCAATTCGTTAGCAAATTCGAGTACGTGTGCCGCTTCGGCAGCGCGCAACAACTCTTCGCGAGAATGCGCCCGGAGCTGCCCATATGCGAGGTTGTTTGCAATCGTGTCGTTAAACAAGACGACGTCCTGCGTGACAAGGCTGATATTGTTACGCAGGCTCGACAACGTCAGGTCCTTGATGGAAATCCCGTCAATGCTGATGTCACCCGAGTCAAGCTCGTAAAAACGCGGCAGCAAACTGGCCAGTGTCGACTTGCCACTGCCGGAATGACCAACAACCGCAAGTGTTTCTCCCGCCCGCAAGTCGATATCGACATTCGCGAGAACCGCGTCGTTGTCATCGCCGTACGAAAAACACGCTTTGTCAAAGCGCACATCACCTTTGACGCGATCAACCTCGATCGTGCCCGACTCGACTTCATCCTGCTCGTCCATGATCATGAACAAGCTGTCCGCGCCCGCGACGCCCCGCTGCAAGGTCGCGTTGACATTCGTGATGCGGCGGACCGGCTGCAACATCAACATCATTGCGGCGAAGAATGAGATGAACTGCCCGGCGCTAATAACGTCATCGACCGCCTGTCGCCCGGCGACATAGATCACCAGCGCGATGCCGAATCCGAATACCACCTGTGTGACGGCTACCCCAAATGACCGCACGCGAATCAGTTTCAGGTGTTGCTTGCGGTTATCGCCATCCGCCTGCTCCAGGCGTGCTCGCTCATAGTCAAAGCCGCCAAACGCCTTAACTACCCAGTTGCCGCGAATGACCTCATCGGTAACCTGCGTGACCTCGCCGACCGAGTCCTGGATGCGATTGCTGTAACGCCGAAACGCAATACCGAGTAATCGTACGATCAGCGCAACGACTGGAAAAAGAATCGCGACAAATATCGTCAAAGTCGGACTTTGATAGAGCATGACGCAGAATGCCGCAATGACAGTGAGCACATCCCGGATCGCAATCGTCACGACACTGGTCACCGACTCCGCCACCATTTCGACGTTGTAGGTCATGCGCGACAACAGCGGTCCCGTTGCCTGCGAGTCGAAAAATTTCGCGGGCAACGTAAGAAACTTGCTAAAAACCTCACGTCGCAGGTCGCTGATGACGTGTCGTCCGATCCAGCCAAGCGAAGACTCAGTGGCGAATCCTGACAGGCCACGCAGGATGAAAATGCCCATGAACGCCAGCGGAATCCAGTTCGCGGATTCCAGGTTCTGTTTGACCAGTGTCTGGTCGGTCAGGGGCTGCAGCAAATACGCGAGACCGGCTTCGACCATTGCCGTGACCGTCATGCCGAGAACCGCGATAAAGCCGATAAGCTTATGTGGAGTCACGTAGCGCCACAGGCGTGCATATATGACGCGAACAGCGGGATCAATGCGTTTGTTGACGACCACGGCGTTGACTCAGTTACTCGACCGGATCATTAACGGTGGCAATGGTAATTTGTGTAAAACCCAGTCGCCCGGCGACGTCCATCGCCGTTACGACGTGCTGGTGTTTAGCATTTGCGTCGGCACTGATTGTCAGCGGCACCTTGTTATTACCAGCCGAAACCTTTTGCAATGCATTGCGAATCGTCGCAGGGCGGTTGTTGATGAGCTCGCGATTGTTAATCAGATACGTACCCGTCTCGGTAATCATGATGTCGATTTGCACCGGTGGCTCCGCGACAATCGACGCGCTATCGGCTTGCGGCAGGCGAATCGCGATTTGCGACTTCTTCACAAAACTCGTCGATACCATGAAGAAAATCAGCAGCAGCAATACGACGTCGATCAGTGACGTCAGGTTGACCTCGGGCTGTGCACGTGGCCGTACGCTGAGCTTCATGGCGTCATCCTTTCCCAGCGCGCCACAGCGGCACCTTGGAGAACCTCATTGCTACCCTTTCTCGCTGCGGCGATGTAAGGCTTCAACCAGTTTGATCGCCTCTTTCTCCATGTCGACGACCAGGGTATCCACGCGAGTCCGGTAGTAGCGGTAGCCGATCAAGGCGGGAATGGCCACGGTAAGACCAGCCGCGGTCGTGATCAACGCCTCCGCGATGCCACCGGCCAGTACAGTCGGATTGCCGACGCCGTGCGTGGTGATTGCCGTGAACACCTTGACCATGCCGATCACGGTACCCAACAGGCCGAGCAACGGCGTAATTGCCGCCACCGTACCCAGTGTTTCCAGGTAGCGTTCCAGCTCATGCACAACATGCCGCCCCGTGTCCTCGATGGCGTCTTTGAGTACGGCACGATCCCTGTCGCGATTGATCAACCCGGCCGCCAGTATCTGCCCCAACGCCGAACCCTGGTGCAAGGATTGGATCTGCTTTTGATCCAACTGATCTTTCTTGACCCATCCCCACACCTTGCTCGTCAAGTCCTCGGGAAGGACTCGCTTCTGTTGCAAGGTCCAGAATCGCTCGAGCATGATACCCATGGCCAGAATCGCACAGATGATGATAGGCGCCATCAGGTAGCCGCCGGATTTGACTATCTCAACCATAAAGACCCGACTTGAAGAGGAAAAAGGAAATATACAGCGACCGCGCGAAAAATTCTCGACATACGGTGAGCTTTTTTGGGCGCTAGGCGGCGTGCTCACGCCAGAATCGACGGCGCTCCAGACGGTCTTTACGCGTTGGACCAAGGCCACCGGCTGCACAAAGCCGAAAACTCACGGCCCCTGATGTCGCTGTGTCCAGTACCTCCGCGCCGACGGCCTGCCAGCGCGCTACAACGCGCGGCTTCGGGAACCCCCAGCGATTATTGAATCCAGCTGACACAATGGCGACGAGTGGCGACACGGTGTCGACGAACGGCGCGCTGGAAGACGTCAGGCTACCGTGATGCGGCACGACGACGACGTCGATATCGGCAATCAGCGCCCGATGCGCAGCGATGATGTCGCGCTCGGCACCGCTCTCGATGTCGCCCGTTAACAACAGGCGGTGCCGACCCGTCTCAAGCAACAAAACGCACGACGCGTTATTGCCCTCGCGCGGCGCAGTCGAGGCAGGGTGTAAAATACGAAAACCGACCTCGTCAGCCTGCCACGATTGCCCGGCCACGCAGGCGGATGCCGCAATGTCTGTCCCGGGCAGTGCTTCGCCCAGCAACGTTCGCCCGATTTCCGCGTATTCCTGGATCGCACGCACACCGCCACTGTGATCAATATCCGCGTGCGATACCACGAGCCAGTCGATCCGCTGTATCCCCCTGGACCGCAGAAACGGCAACAGGACCTGATTGGCGACGCTGCCACCGCTTCGGAAAGACGCGCCCGTGTCGAATACCAGGGTGCTGTGTCGCGTCTCTACGACTGTCGCGAGGCCCTGCCCCACGTCGAGAACATGGGCATCGAAACAACCGTCCCCGGGCCGTTCGGGCGATGGCAACAACAGCGCGCCGACCGCTAGCAGCGACACGCTTCGACCGGGCCAGCCCTTCGGCAAAAACGCCCAAAGACAGGGCAGGACGACAATCATCCAGCGCCATTTCTGAACGCCCGCAACGGTGGTATCGGCGAATGGCAAGCGCACGAGCGCGTCGATTAACGCCAGGAGCCATTCGACACTCAGGGCCGCGATTTGCAGCACAGCCTGACTCGCATTTTCGGCGGCGTTACCGATTGCCAGGCCCGTCAGTGTGAGCGGCACGGTAACCAGGCTGAACAGGGGTACGGCGATGAGGTTTACCGGAAGTGCGAGCAATGCGACGCGTTGAAACAGAATCACAGTCAGCGGTAGCAGCCCGAATAGCAGGAAGACCTGCAATTTGGCCAGCTGCCGCAGCTGGTCGCCGGCCCGCGCGATGAGACAGCCGGCCTCGACCCGTTTTCTTCGCGACCGCGCAAGCCAGAGCAGCAGCACGACTGCCGAAAAAGACAGCAGGAAACCGGGCGTCATGGTTGCGACCGGGTCGAGCATGAATACGACTAGCGCCGCAACGGCGACGGTCGAAAATGGATCGACCTGTCGGCGGCGGACGATTGCCGCGGCGGCAACGAGCAACATCAGCGACGCGCGTTGGGCGGGGATTCCGAATCCGGCCACGGTCGTATAGGCCAATGCAACCAGGACGCCGAATGCGATCGCTGCGTTGTGGGCATTGGCCCGCACGCGCAGCACACCCAGTAGAACCCTTGCCAAAAGGAATGCGACGGACGCGGCCAAGCCAACATGCAGGCCGGAGATCGCCATTAGATGGCTCGTGCCGGATATCGCGTATTTGTGCCATTGCTCGCGCGAGACCTGGTGCCGGGCCCCTACTCCGACAGCCGCAAGCACCGCCGCCACGTCGCTTGATTCGGCCGCCAGGCCTGCACGTGCGATGAACTGGCGTCGATATCGGTCGATCGCACCTTCCGTCCCCTGTTCGAGGCGGCGATTGCGCTGACCGCTGACGACATAGCCGGTCGCGTGAATCTTTTGGCGAAAAAGCCAGGCCTCTGCGTCAAATACGCCCGGGTTACTGAGGCCACGCGGACGCTTCAAACGCAGTTCGAAGCGCCAGACGTCGCCGATCGACGGTATTGTTGCCGGCTCGAACCAGCTGACACGCGAGCGAGCGGGCAAACGACTGTCATCAAGCGGCGTTACGAGCATCGTGACCGAACTAGCCGACACTTTCGGGAAATCGACAATCCGAACGTCGGTCAATAAACTGTCGCCCGCGAACTGCTTGTCGAGGCGCTCGTCGACGATGGCCTGACCAGCATGCAAAAACACCATAAACCCGAACAACACGTAACCCGGACACCGTGTTCGGCGGTGGAATAGCAGTGCGATCGATGCAACAAATAGCAGCTTGTAGAGGTCCCAGCTTAACGGCAAGCTGCTAAGCTGCGCCGCATACCCGCCTGCGATCATCAGGAGGCAGGCCCTGATCATGAGTGATTGACGTTGATTGTCGGCACTCACTATGGAAACCGGATCGTCAGTCGATGCCAAGACGCTTTTTTCGCAAATTCGCCTTCAAACGCCACCACATGAGCCAGCAGTGGTTCATGGCGCCGTTCCAGCACCTGCTACATGATCATCGGCTCTGGGGCATTCGTCGCCGCTGGGTGGTCCCCGCCTTCGCAACGGGGCTATTCGTCTCATTCCTGCCCTTTCCGGGACACATGCTGATCAGCGCGCTGAGCGCGCTGGCCTTGCGCGTAAATATTCCCGTCGCGGCGGTATCAACCTGGGTCAGCAATCCGCTGACGGTCGGCCCGATCTATTACTTCGCGTATCGGCTGGGCGCCGTTCTTCTCGGTATCCCGCCACAGCCATTCGAGATGGAGCTGTCCCTCAACTGGGTGACGCACACGTTCGTCAACATCTGGCAACCGATGCTGCTCGGCAGTGTGATCCTGGGTTGCGCAGCGGCGCTGGTGGGTTACGTGACGCTGGACATACTCTGGCGCATGTCCATCGGCAACTACAAAGCACGCAAGCAGAAGCTGCGACGCGACGCGACATCAGACTGACTGTCGCAGCACGCCATCCTCGAGCACGAATATGCGATCCATGCGTTTTGCGATCGAATGATCGTGCGTCACGATTACGAGACTCGTCTGCAGCTCCTGATTGAGCTCCAGCATCAACCGCAGCACGTGCTCACCGTTACCGGAATCCAGGTTACCTGTCGGCTCGTCGGCAAGCACCAGCTGCGGCCGGGTAATCAGCGCACGCGCGACAGCGGCGCGCTGACGTTCACCACCTGAGAGTTCACCGGGCTTGTGCGTCAGGCGCTCACCGAGCCCGACGCGGTCCAGCAAGGCGCGCGCGCTCTGCAGTGCCTCGGCTTTCGATTCGCGACGAATCAATAACGGCATGGCGACGTTTTCTTCCGCCGTAAACTCGGGCAACAAATGATGAAACTGGTAAACGAAACCGATATAGCGATTGCGCAAATCACCCTTTGCCGACTCGTCCGTGCCATGCATGGGTTCGCCGTTAACGAGCACTTCGCCTTCGCTGGGTTCGTCGAGTCCGCCCATGATTTGTAACAGCGTCGTCTTTCCCGACCCCGAGGAACCGATTATTGCCAGTCGTTCGGCCGGCTGCACCGTAAGATTCACGCCGCGCAACACTTCCAGGGTGGACGCGCCTTCGCGGAAGCGCCGCACAACATTGCGACAGTCGAGCACGGGATGCGCCGGACGTGTAACAGAATCAGTCATATCTCAGGGCCTCCGCCGGAGCGGTCTTTGCCGCAACCCAGGCCGGATAAAGTGTGGAAATCAAGGCGAGTACAAGCGCCATCAGCGCGATCCTGGAAACGTCGCCGTATCGAAGTTCAGAGGGCAGGTCACTTATGAAATAGACATCGGCGGCAAGAAACTTGATGCCAAACGCGGATTCGAAAAAACCGACGATAGCCTCGAGGTTGAGCGCCAGCAACACGCCGAGTACAACACCCGCCACTGTCCCGACAATGCCGACGATGCTGCCCTGCGTGACAAATATCCGTAAAATGCTGGACGGCCGCGCGCCAATTGTCCGCAGAATCGCAATATCCGCCTGTTTGTCCTTCACGACCATGACGAGCGTCGACACGATGTTGAACGCGGCTACCGCGATGACCATCAGTAGGATCACGAACAGGATCGACTTTGTAATCTGGATGGAGCGGAAGAAATTAACGTGCCGCCGGGTCCAGTCGCTGACGAGCACGAGTTCACCGTGCGCCAGCGCCACTTCCCGGACAATAGTGGGTGCGTCGTAAATTTCGGTGACAGCCAGGCGCACACCCGTCACGGTGTCCTTCTTGCGAAACAACTTCTGTGCATCATTGATATTAATAAACGCCAGGCGACGATCGAACTCGTACATACCGACGCGGTACAGCCCGCTGACCGTGAATCGTTTCGTTCGAGGAATGACGCCCGCCGGCGTCACCCTGCCCTGCGCAAGCGTCACTGTCACTTTGTCGCCAATACCGACGTCCAGTGCGGTCGCGAGCTCCACGCCGAGGACAATGTTGAATGTGCCCGCAGCGAGGTCGCCAAGTTGTCCCGCCTGCATAACACCGCCAACGCCGGATACGGCGTCCTCAAGCGAGGGCTCTATGCCGCGAAGCTCCGCACCGCTCAGCTGATTTTCAAAAACCAGTAGTGCCTGGCCATCGACATACGGCGCCGCTGCACGCACCCGAATGTTTCTTGTGGCTGTCTCGATCAACGATTCTGAGCTGGCGAGTTCGCCGTCCATATTTTCGATACTGGCATGCGCCGTCATCGCAAGCAGCCTGTCTTTGAGTTCCCTTTCGAAGCCGTTGACGACTGACATCACCACGATCAGCACAGTCACGGCGATTGCGATACCCAGCATTGAAATAGCTGAAATCATCGAAACAAAACTGTTACTGCTGCGCGAACGCACGTAACGACCGCCGATCCACGTCTCGAGGCTACTCATAACGCAAAGCCTCGGCAGGATTGATCAGGGCGGCACGACGAGCCGGATACAGCGTCGCCAGCGACGTCAGGACAAACGCCGATATCGAGATAACCGTGACATCCCGCCATTCAAGTTCGGAGGGTATGCGCGTCACGTAGTAGACGTCGCCCGGCATGATTTGGAAGCCAAGCGCCTGCTCCAGGAAAGGCACGATGACGGGCACGTTCAATGCAAGCGCGATGCCGAGGAGCACACCGATCAACACGCCGCTCCAGCCAATCATTGCGCCTTGCACGAAAAAGACACGCACGACACCGTTCGGCCCCATGCCCAGTGTACGCAGCACCGCTATGTCCGTGGTTTTGTCGGTAACGACCATGACGAGACTCGCCACAATGTTGAACGCCGCGACACCGATAATGAGCGACAGTATCAGCGACATCATCATTTTTTCGATGCGGATGGCGCGGAAGTAACTGCCGTTCTCTATGGTCCAGTCGCTCGTGCTGATGCCGTCGCCCAGGCGCGCCTCGAGTGCGCGCGCGATCGCCGGAGCCGTCATGACGTCGTCGGCGCGAAAACGCACGGCATTCACGGCCTCACCGAGGCCCTGGATGGTCGCCGCATCCGATACGTGAACAAGCGCGAGCACCCCGTCGTGATCCTGCAAACCGGCTTCGAAGACGCCGCGCAATACGAAGCGCTCGAGGACGGGCTCCAGTGTGCCGTCGCCAACCGGACGCGGAATCAACAGAACCACGCCATCGCCGATTCGGGCGCCAAGATCGTAGGCCAGTATGCGACCAAGGATGATGCTGCGGCCGCCGGCCTGCAGGACGTCGAGATTCCCTTCAACCATATTGATCATCTCGCCGGACAATGGCTGCTCATACAACGGATCGACACCGTGCACGAGCACGGCGAACAGCTCGGTACCCGACTGAATCATGCCTTCCATCTGGATAAACGGCGCGGCCGCAGTGACGCCGGGTTCCGAGCCGACGTCCTCGACGAGCGTCTCCCAGTCCCGCGTCACTCCCTTTTCGCCGAAGACGCTGCCATGCGCTGACATGCTAAGCAGCCGGCCGCGCAGCTCGCCTTCGAAGCCGTTCATCACCGAAAGAATGACGATGAGCGCGGCAACGCCAAGCGCTATCCCGATAAGGGAAATCAACGTGATAAAGGATACGAATCGGGTGCGCCGCTTGGCCCGCAGGTAGCGCAGCCCGACGAAGAGTTCGACGGGGTTGATCATCGGCACGCATTAAACCACATTCATGGCGCAGCAGCAGTCGGGTTTCGCCACCCGGGGTTTGTGACGCAGTTCGCATATAGAAGGGCCCTAGCCGTGTAAAAACCTTACAGATCAACTGTTTTTTGGTCCGGCGAGCAGTGCTATAGTCTCCGGATCGTTCCCGGGAGAAGGACCAATGGCCAAACTGCGTACCGCTACACTCATCGCCCTGTTGTTAGGCTTGTTTGGCACAGCACAGGCCGAAACCCTGAAAATGGACGGCATAGCCGCTTCCGGGGATGCACGGCCGGCTCGCGGCATGACGCAGAGCAGCGTGCAGTCAAAATACGGCAGCCCTGTCAGCGTCCGGGCGCCAGTCGGCGATCCGCCGATCACGCGTTGGGAATACCAGGAATTCGTTGTGTTTTTCGAGTACGACCGCGTGATCCACGCCGTCGTCAAACGCTAAGCCGCAACACATCGTTCAGGAACAGGCCCGGGCCGGAAACGACCCGGGTTTTTTCGTGTCTGAAACAGGCACCCGTGCCAGATCCCCCCTGTGTAATAATCGCGTCCCCATGAATTGACGACCGAAGCTGCCACCCCAAGGCTTTCGAGCAGACCGTTGAGCAAAACATTTCTAATCGCACCCGCGACGCCTATGCCGGCGGCAGGCTCACCTGCCGGCTGGGGACGCCTTATTGGCGCCAGCGCCGCATTGGCTGCGGCCGAACTCGCCATGAGTGTCGAGCGACCCGTGCTGATACTGGCAGATGATCCCCGACACGCGGACCAGCTCGAAGCCGATATTCGGTTCTTTGCCGGATCCGATCTGCCCGTTGCACACTTCGTCGAATGGGAGACGCTGCCCTGGGACAGTTTCTCACCGCATCAGGACATCATTTCACAGCGCCTGAATGTCCTTGCCGCGCTGCCGTCTATGCAGAGAGGCATCATTATTGCCGCCGCCAGTGTGTTGCAACAGCGATTACCGCCGGTGGACTACGTCGCCGCCCGCTCGTTGTCGCTGTCCACGGGACAGACGTTGCACCGCGAGGACTTCACGACCTCCCTGGTCGCCGCGGGGTACTTTCGCGTTCCACAAGTCTCGGAACACGGCGAATTCGCCGTTCGCGGATCTCTGATCGATATCTTCCCCATGGGCGCCGATGCCCCTGTGCGTATCGACTTTTTCGACGACGAGATCGAGTCGCTGCGCTTTTTCTCCGCCGAGACCCAGTTATCGGGTGAAAAGATAAGCAGGATAAGCATTCTTCCCGCGCGCGAAGTGCCCTTGGACGCCGATGCCATTCATCGTTTTCGCGACCGATATCGTGAACGCTTCGAGGGACAGCCCGGAAAATCTCGCGTGTACCGGGAGGTCTCCGACGGCATCGCACATGGCGGTATTGAATATTATCTGCCGCTGTTTTTCGAATCGACGGCCACGCTGATCGACTATGTGCCGAACAATTGCGTGGTGATGGCACCGAGCGAACTCGATTCCCTGTTACGGCAGTTCTGGGCGGAAGCCAGCGAGCGATACGAGCTATGCAGCCTTGACCCGGAAAGGCCGATCCTGTCAGTTGACGAGACATTCGTGGCGCCTGAATTAGTGGCGACAGAGCTCGAAAAATTCGCCGTCATACGCTACTCGGCTCGATCGCTCGCCGAGGCGCGCAACGTCGTTAATCACGACACGCGCTTGCCGCCCGCAATGAAGATCGAGGCACGCTACGAAGACGCCGCCGCCACATTGATGCAGTTCCTGCAGGCATTTGAGGGACGCGTACTGTTTTCGACCGACTCGCCGGGGCGACGCGAGCAACTGCTTGATCTTCTCACCGGGCGCAGCCTGGACCTGGTCCGCGTCGATGACTGGCAGGCGTTCAAAGCTGTCGGGCAGCGCATCGGTGTGACCGTTGCGCCCGTCGACAACGGTGTTCTGCTGCCGGGTGCCGGAATAGCCATTATCAGCGAACAACAGCTATTCGGCGAACGTACGAAGTCGCGACGGCGAAAAAGGCAAAGTGACCGCGACCCTGAAACCATCATCCGCCAGCTCAACGATCTCGAGCCGGGCTCGCCCGTCGTCCACGAAGAATACGGCGTGGGTCGATACCTCGGCTTAATTACACTGGAGACCGGTGGAATCACGGCGGAATTCCTGCACCTCGAGTACGCCGATGGTGACAAGCTGTACGTGCCGGTGCACGCGCTCGATCTAATATCCCGCTACACCGGTGCCTCGCCCGACAACGCGCCCCTGCACCGCCTTGGCAGCGATCAATGGGAAAAAGCCAAACGCCGTGCGATCAAGAGAATTCGCGACGTTGCAGCCGAGCTGCTCGACATTTACGCACGGCGCGCCGCGCGCCGCGGCCACAGCTTTCACTGGCCTGAAACTGACTATCGTAGCTTTGAGTCGGGCTTTCCTTTCGAGCTCACCGAAGACCAGGCGCATACAATAGAGGATGTGCTCGAGGACCTTGCGTCGGATAAAGCCATGGATCGCGTGGTTTGCGGCGACGTCGGTTTCGGCAAGACCGAAGTGGCCTTGAGGGCGACGTTCGCGGCCATACATGGCGGCAAACAGGTCGCGGTACTCGTACCCACCACGCTCCTTGCCCAACAGCACGGGCACAATTTCCGGGACCGTTTCGCCGACTGGCCCATTCGCGTCGAAGTGTTATCACGATTCCAAACGGCCAAACAGGTCAAGGACATCGTTGCGGGCCTCAGGTCGGGTACCGTTGATGTCGTCATCGGCACGCACCGCCTGTTGCAACACACCAAGGACTTTCATGACGTTGGCCTTGTCATCGTTGACGAAGAGCACCGCTTCGGCGTGCGTCACAAGGAGGCCATAAAGTCCTTACGGAGCGAAGTCGACATATTGACGTTGACTGCGACGCCGATACCGAGAACGCTGAACATGGCGCTCGGCGGACTGCGGGAAATGTCGCTCATTACGACGCCACCGGCAGAGCGCCTTGCGGTGAAAACGTTCGTTTCCGAGTGGAACGACGTCATCATTCGAGAAGCGTGTCTTCGCGAGATCAAGCGCGGCGGCCAGGTCTATTTCATCCACAATCGCGTCGAAGACATCGGCCGCATCGAACAGCGGCTCCAGAAGCTGGTGCCCGAGGCCAGCATCCGGATCGGTCATGGGCAGATGCCTGAACGGGAACTTGAACAGGTGATGCTCGATTTCTACCATCGCCGTTTCAACGTCCTCTTATGCACGACTATCGTCGAGAGCGGTATCGACGTGCCGACGGCAAACACGATTATTATCAATCGCGCGGACCGGTTTGGACTGGCGCAGTTGCACCAGCTGCGGGGGCGCGTCGGTCGATCACATCATCGTGCGTACGCCTACCTCATGGCGCCACCCAGAAACGTCATGACGGCCGATGCCATCAAACGCCTCGAGGCAATTGATTCGCTGGAAGACCTCGGTTCCGGCTTTACGCTGGCCACACACGATCTCGAGATACGCGGAGCCGGTGAACTGCTCGGCGACACTCAAAGCGGACAGATCCAGGAGATCGGATTTTCGCTGTACACGGAACTCCTGGGACGCGCCGTCGAGTCACTGCGATCCGGCGAAGAGGCGGACCTTGAAGCGCCCCTGCACGCCGGTGTCGATATCAACCTGCATATTCCCGCGTTATTGCCCGATGATTACGTACCGGACGTACACCTGCGCCTGATCCTTTACAAGCGAATCTCGGCGACTGAGTCCGCAGCTGAACTTCGCGAGTTGCAGGTAGAGTTAATTGACCGCTTCGGCTTGCTTCCCGACAGTGCTAAAAACCTGATGCGCATCGCTGCCATCAAACAATCTGCGGCGGCGCTCGGCATCGAGAAAATCGACGCCGCAGACGGCGGCGGCTACCTCGTTTTCGGATCGGAGAGCCACATTGATCCTGTCGCGCTCGTGCAATTAGTGCAAAATGACAGCCGAAAATTCCGCCTGCAGGGCTCGCACCGGCTGCAGATTCGAGACGATCTATCGGACCTGGAGGCGCGATTCGTTATTATTGAGAACCTGTTGCGGGATCTTGCGGTCAAAGACTAGGAATTCTTGAGGATGATGCGCTTAATGCGAATGACAACGACATGGCTCCTGATACTGATTCTGCCATTGGCCACGGCTCAGGCGCAGGATGCGGGTCTTGAGGAAGAAGCGGAAATCCGCCGCTACACGGTCGAGATGATCGTTTTCAAGTACGCCGAAGAAGTGTCGACCGGTACCGAGATCTTTCCGGGTGACACGCCACCACGCAGCGACTCATTACTCGAGGAGGCGTCCCTGCCGAGTGAGACGGTGTTGCGGGAAGTGGTGCCGGTACGCATACGCGATATCGAACTCGATTCGCTGACCTCTAGTGAGTTCACGATGGGCGATATCATGGACCGACTCAGGCGTCTTGAGGCGTACGATCCCGTCATGCATTTTGGCTGGACCCAGGCCACTTATCCCGAGGAAGAAACAGCGACGATCGAACTCGGTTCACTCGCACGGGTTCCGAGTGGATTCGATGGCACTCTGAAACTCTATTTGAGCCGCTTCCTGCACCTGGTGGTCGACCTGCAACTCAATGCGCCGGACTCAAGCAACGGCAACCCGCAACGCAATGATCCTGTATCCACGTTCGGCGACGCTCGCACCCTCAACGAGTTCGGTACGATTGGCACGCAGGGACCAGTCCGCTATCGCATCAATGAAGATCGTATCTTTCGCAGCGGGGAGCTGCGCTATTTCGATCATCCGAAATTCGGCGTACTCGCCAAGGTGACGCGCGTTGAAGAAACAGCCGAAGAATTGTTGGAACCCGAGGAAACCGAGTTACTCGGGTATCCCGCCGAGTAAGTCGTCCAGAAAGTCGTGGGCGCCTCGCTCTTCGTTGCGCGCATCCACGACCGTCACGTCGAATGTCGCCGTGACGAACTTCGAAGCAGTGGAACGGGGATGGTGCAACCCCAGTTCGCGGATGGCCGTAGAAATCCGGCCGGCGAATTCGCGCACGCCGCTCTCGTCCGATGCGTGTGACAAAACGACAAATTGTGCGCCGCCCGGCCTTGCCACTACGTCACTGGCACGACGTAAACACCGTTTGATCGCCTGGCCGGCGCGACGCAGGCAGGTATCGGCAGCGTGTCGCCCGAACACGTCGGCGTAGGCATCAAACTCATCGAGCGTGAAGGTCACCAGGGAGAGTTGGCTTTCTTCCCTGGCAGCGACCGCCCAGTCATGCTCGAAAACCTCGGCAAATGCGCGCCCGTTCAGAACGCCGGTTACCGGATCGTCACGCGATAAATCGCGAATACGGCGTTTGGCCTTGAGCAATGCCTGGTGCATTTCGGCACTTTCCGCGGGGCCGGCCGCGGCTCCGCTGCGCCAGAAGGCCGAGAAGAACCGTGCCGACTTGTCTTTGGGAAGTACCAAAGGCTTGATAACCAGCAAGTACTCGCGATTGTTGAATTCGACCGGAAAACTCGTCTCCTGCTGCGAGCGCACGGATTCGCTGACCTCGATGGCAATGTCTCGTCCTGCGAGTTCCTCGACAACGTCTGCGAACGGTTTCTTGAGAATATCTTTACGACCGATGCGCTCGAACGCCGGGTTGGCCAATACCACCGGCCAATCCGGCTGATCGACGCGAACGACGACGAGTGGATCCGTCGTCGCCGCAATAATCTGCTCGAGGATGTTTCGATTGAGCGATTTCATAATCCGGTAATCATGCCTGTTTGAAGAACTGCTGCAGCAGTTTCATTGATTGCGCGCGGGCCGACGCCGTGTTCGATGCAACGTCCGCGTGTATCGGTGTGTCCCCGCGCCCCGCGGCGCGGTTTACGATCAGCGCGAGACAGGCATATCGTAGCCCGAGTTCGCGTGCAATCGCGGCCTCTGGCATCGCCGTCATTCCAACATAGTCGGCACCATCGCGTTCAAGTCGATCGACTTCGGCCGCCGTTTCCAGTCGCGGGCCCTGGGTAGCCGCGTAGACGCCGCCATCATGGCAGTCGAGACTTGCGGCAGCGGCTGCGAGCAATAACGCTCGTCTGAGGTCCGCGGAAAACGGCTCGGTAAATTCAATGTGCTCGACGACGCCGTCGCTGCCGTCGAAAATCGTATGGGCACGTCCCCACGTGTAGTCGATAATCTGGTCCGGAACAGCGATTTCACCGGATTGCCGGAGATCCGAGACCACGCCCACCGTGCACAATGCAATCACACTGTCCGCCCCAAGCGCTTGCAAAGCGGCGAGATTAGCGCGGTAGTTGATTGCATGCGGTGGAATCGAATGGCCATCGCCGTGTCGCGCGAGCGACAATAGCGCGCATCCCTCGAGTGTGATCGTGTGCACCGCTGCAGAGGCTTCACCGAAACGCGTTGTGGGTTGCTGGCCCTCGCCCTCGCCGACCAACGATGGGAATCCGCTGCCAACCATTACCGCGAATTTTGAATTTGTTGTCATTCTTTCCCTGGTTCAGGCATCCAGATGCAGTTCGGGCCGCTCACTCCAGCGCGCAAACTGTTTGTTGATCGACTGCCATTCCTCGCTCGCAAGCAAGGACTCTCGCAGCGGATGGCCCGTACCGTGCAATCGCGCCAACCGTACCAGCGACAACGGATTCGAGTAGTCCGCCAATGCATCCACCGCCTTATGTGCCGCGTCTCGATCGTTGCACACCAGGATCATGTCACAGCCCGCGTCCAGCGCCAGTTTTGCCCGCTCCGCCATCGAGCCATAGTCGCGTGTCGCCTTCATACTGAGGTCGTCACAGAATACCGCACCGCCGAAGCCGATCCGGGAACGCAGTTCACGTTGTATCCAATACTCGGAAAAGCCGGCTGGCAGGGCATCCATAGCCGCGTAAATGATATGGGCCAGCATGACGCCGGCCAGCGCGCCATTGCCGATCAGACGCTCATACGGCCGCATGTCGTCGAGGACCAGTCCGTATTCGCGCCGGTCGATTGGCAATTTCAGGTGAGAATCGGCCAACACGGCGCCGTGGCCCGGAAAATGCTTACCGACGGCCGCCATCCCGGCACTCCGCAAGCCGCGTGCAAAGGCACTAGCCAGTTCGCCGACGACGTCGGGCTTGTTGTGAAAAGCGCGGTTGCCAATGATTTCACTAACGCCCCAGTCGAGGTCGAGACAGGGCGCGAAGCATAAGTCGATGCCAACGGCACGAAGTTCCGAGCCGATCATCCAGCCGGCCTCGCGCGCTGCGCGATGTCCAGACTCGTTGTCCCGGTCGTATTCGCGCCCGATGCGCCGCATTGGGGGAATTGCCGTGAAGCCGTCGCGGAAGCGCTGCACGCGCCCGCCTTCGTGATCAACGGCGATTAGCAACGGCGGACTGCGTATCGCGCGAATGTCTGCGACGAGGTCAGCAATTTGTTGCGGAGATTCGAAATTGCGAGTGAACAGAATGACACCGCCGACCGCGGGCTCTCTCAGAAGATCGCGGTCAGCAGGACTCAGGTGCAGTCCGTCAATATCCAGCATCACGGGCCCTAATGACATCCGCTGTGCCTCGCAGGTTGCAGTCACGTTTTCGTAAATATCGCGATAGATTCTACATGGGCTGTGTGCGGGAACATATCAATGATGCCTGCCGTATCGAGCGTGTAACCCTGTTCATGGACCAGCAACCCGGCGTCACGCGCCAGCGTGCCCGGATGGCAGGACACATAGACGATCCGCTCCGGACCGAAAAGATGCATCCGACTCACGACCTCAGCCGCGCCGCTACGCGCTGGATCCAGCAGCATGCGGTCCCACCCTGCTTTGATCCAGGCTTCAGTGCCATCGATCTTGCCCAGGTCGGCAACGCGAAATTCGGCGTTTGTCAGATCGTTACGGCGCGCGTTTTCGGCGGCGCGTGCAACAAGGCTGGCCTCGCCTTCAACACCCAGAACGGTTCCGGCACGTCGTGCGATCGGTAAGGAGAAATTGCCGATACCACAGTACAGGTCCAGCACACGATCGTCGGCGTCGATTTGCAGCTGCTCCACCGCGAAATGCACCATGCGGTCGTTGATCTCGCGGTTTACCTGCACGAAGTCGATCGGTTCGAAAGCGACCTTGATACCGAATTCGCCAAGCATGTAATAAAGCGGCTCATTCGCCGACGACGGGTAGAGAAGTGCCACCGAATTCGGCCCGCCGGGTTGTAAGTAAATGCGCACATTCTTTAGTTCGCCGAATGCACACAGCGCGGCTTTGTCGTCATCGGTCGGCGTATCGAGCACGCGAAAAACAAGCGCGACGACATTGTCTGCCACGGCAACTTCGATTTGCGGAAGGCGTGCGCGGATAGAAAGCCGTCCTATCAATTCACTTAAGCCGTCGATCATATCGTCGACGGGCTTTGCCAGTACTTCACAACGATGCATGTCCGTGATGAACGGCGCGTGACGTTCGCGGAATCCGACCAGTGTCCGACCTTTGGCCGGAACGTGTTTAACGGCGAGCCGCGCCCGCCGGCGATAGTGCCACTCCGGACCCGTCATTGGCGGTAACCAATTCCGAGGTTCGACCTTGCCGATGCGTTCAAGGTTGTCGCGCAGCGTCTGTGCCTTGATATCCCGTTGGTGTTGTGGCGTTACATGCTGCAATGAACAACCGCCACAGCGGCCAAACGCCTCGCAGCGTGCGTCGATGCGATCGGATGATGCCTCTATGACCTCAAGCAATTCGGCTTCATCAAAATTTCGGCGGGACTTGCGACGAATAAATTGTACGGTCTCGCCCGCCAGGGCACCGGCGACGAACGTTTTCTTGCCATCGATGCCCGCGATACCGCGGCCGTCGTGCGTCACCGATTCGATTCTTGCCGTTTCCGGCTCGCGTCGTCGCCTGGCCATGAACTTTTCTTACGCGGTCCAGGCCGCCAGGAATTCGTTCAGGTGTTCGTGATCCATCTTCTCGAGCGTGGACCTGACCAGTGCGTACTCGCGCTGCAGGCCCTTTTCATCCAGGTTGCCGCGCATGAATTCGAAGCGCAAAAAGACCAGCCACGTATTCAGGACATCAGTCTCGCAATAATCGCGAATCTTCTTGATACCGCCCTCACGATACGTATCCCATACTTTGTCGCCACTCATGCCCAGCTTGCCGGGAAAGCCAAGCATCACCGCCATCTGATCCAGGCTGGCACGGCCTCTGGGCTGGAATCCTGCGATGACGTCCATGAGATCGACATGCCGCCAGTGGAAGCGGCTCAGGTAATTATTCCACTTGAAATCCCGGTCGCCATCGCCAATCTCCCAGTAACGTGGTGCCTGGATGCCGTGCCTGAGCGCGCGGTAATGCAATACAGGAAGGTCGAAGCCGCCACCATTCCAGGATACGAGGTCCGGCGTGTAACGTTCGATACCGTCGAAAAAGCGCTGCACGATCTCGGCTTCATCGGAATCCGCGTCGCCGAGACTCCAGACTTTGAAGGTATCCGCCGTCCGAAATGTGACGGAAATAGCGACGATACGGTGCTGATGGAGCGGTAGAAAGTCCGTCCCCGCCGACTGCTGTCGCTTGAACATCATCGCGGTTGCGATGTCGTCATCGGCCAGGCCGTCCAGGTCCCAAAAACGACGGCCAAACTCGACGTCCGGAACCGTTTCTATATCGAAAGAGAAGCAATGCATAACGTGCTACAACCTTGTTGGTTCGTTGGCTTTTTCGACAACGGCAAACGCGAGTACAAGACCGGCGTCGTCGGTCAGGCTAACATGGCCGTCACCGACCCCCAGTCTGTCGCAAACTCGCCGACCTCGCTCCGACCAGGTGACAATCGGCCTGCCCCAATCGTTATTCAGGATGCCAACATCGCGCAGCCATACTCCATGCGCAAAACCGGTGCCCATTGCCTTGACGGTCGCTTCCTTGCCGGCAAAGCGCATCGCGAGAAAGCGGACCGGCTGTTTGCTGACCCGAAACAGTTCAATTTCCTGCTGCATCAATATCCGGCGAACAAAATGTTCGCCAAAACGATCGTAGATCCCCTGAACACGGGATAACTCGACGATGTCGGTGCCAACGCCGAAAATCACCGCCCAGTCACCGTAAACGCGCTTCGAGCATGAGTCGTTTCATTTCGGCGACGGCCATACCCATGCCATCGAATACCGCCCGCGCGACAATCGCATGGCCGATGTTCAGTTCGACAATTTCATCGATACTCGCGATTGCTGCAACATTCCGGTAATGCAGCCCATGGCCCGCGTTAATAACCAGACCCAGACTGTGTCCGTAGCGCGCCGCCCCGGCGATGCGCGCCAGCTCCGACTGCTGTTCGTCACCGTCCGTATCGGCGTATCGGCCCGTATGTAATTCAATGGCAGGGGCACCAACCGCGGCTGCCGCGTCGAGTTGTTCATGATCGGGATCGATGAACAACGATACCCGGATCTTGTGTTTCGCCAGGTGTTCGCAGGCAGCGCGGATCTTGTCCGGTTGCGCGGTGACATCGAGACCGCCCTCGGTCGTCAACTCCTCTCTCTTTTCCGGTACGAGGCAACAATCGGATGGCTGGACGCGAGCTGCGATATCGAGCATTTCATCAGTCACCGCCATTTCGAGGTTCATGCGCGTCCGCATCACGGCCTTGATGGCATCGAGGTCGCTGTCCTGGATGTGACGACGATCCTCGCGCAAGTGGACCGTAATACTATCGGCCCCGGCCTGTTCGGCGATGTAGGCAGCCTCGGCCGGTCGCGGATAAGGCGTGCCGCGTGCCTCACGCAAGGTTGCGACATGGTCGATGTTGACGCCAAGATAAATGGGGCTCGATTCATTCACTTTCGGGATTCCGCTCATCGGGGGTCGCAATTCTACCGCGATGCAACTCCATCAGCACCTTGCGGCTCTTTAATTTTTTTCCGCCCAGATGATGCGCGATGATCGCGCGGAGCAAGCGGTTCGCAGCCCGTAATACGGCGGGATCATCAAATTCCTGTGACTGTACCGACAATAGCGCAGCCCCTGAAAATACCATCGGTCCCTCCGTTCGACCTACCGGGACCGGCCCCTGCTCCATACGATAGTCATAGTGCTGCTCTGGATCCAGCTGCCGCTGCGTCCCAGATTCCTGTCGGAAATTGACGGCGTACCCCAACAAACTCAGTAATTCGAGCTCGAATGATCGTAAGGAAACGGCGATGTTCGAGGTCGAGCCCAGCACCGAGATGACTTCCCTGTAAAGCGCAAATATTTCCGGTTGTGGGTCATGCCGATGCAGGAAATTCAACAACAATTCGTTGACGTAAAACGCCGACAATATGCCGTCCCCGCGTATGCCAACGGGGGGGCCTGCCGCTTCGGCTCCTGTCAGGGTCCCAAGGTCTGATCGCGCGACCCACGAAACATTGAGCGGAAGGAATGGACGCAATACGCCGGCCAGGCGCGACTTCGAGCCCCGGCTACCGCGCGCGACGAGCGCAATCTTGCCGTGGTCACGCGTAACAATGTCCAGGATCTGGCTGGAATCGCGGAACGGCCGATGATGTAACAGGTAGGCCGGCTGCTGTTGCACGCGCCTTGGCGTCGTCATAAGTTCGCAAGAAGGCTACGGTACATCGTAGCCCAGGCTATGCAGGTCTTTTTCACTGTCTGCCCAGTTGCTCTTTACCTTAACCCAGAGTTCCAGATGCACGGGACAACCCAGCTGCTCGGCAATTTCCAGGCGCGCTGCGCGACCGACCTTTTTCAGCACGCCACCGCTCTTGCCGACGACTATGCCCTTCTGACTGTCTCTTTCCACCCAGATAACAGCATTGATAGTGACACCCCTGTCTTCAGTCAAATAGCGCTCGACCTGTACGGTCAGCCCGTAGGGCAGTTCCTGGTGCAATAGTAACGTTAGCTTTTCACGAATAACCTCGGCCGCGTGAAAATCGGCGCTACGATCCGTGTGCATGTCTCCAGGAAACAGGGGCGGCGACTCCGGCAAGTAGATCGGGATAAGTGCCATGAGATGATCAAGATTGTCGTATTTCTGCGCAGAGATGGGCACAATTTCCGCGAATTCATGGCGCTTCGACATCGTTTCCAGCGCGTCGAACAGCTTTTCTTTCGGGTGAACCTTGTCCACTTTGTTCAATAGCGCGACGACCGGCGCGCGACAAGATTTCAGCCGCTGCAACACATCATTGTCCTCGGACGTCCAGCGCGTCGCATCACTGACAAATAGCACCAGATCGGCATCGGCAAGCGCATTCGTTGCGGTGCGATTCATGATGCGGTTCATCGCCTTTGCAGCTTTACGGTGCAGGCCCGGGGTATCGACGAAAATGACCTGCGCATGTTCGGCCGTATGGACCGCCAGGATACGGTGCCGAGTCGTTTGCGGTTTTGCGGTTACGATACTGACTTTGCGTCCCATCACCGCGTTGATCAGCGTCGACTTACCGACATTCGGACGGCCGATGACAGCGACCATTCCGCAACGATAGGCGCTCATACGGAATCCTCGAGGAGCTGTGTCAGCATTGCGGCCGCCGCCTTTTGTTCGGCTTTACGGCGCGTGGTCGACTCGCCGCGAGTTGCCCCGGCTTCGTCGCCCACGCTGCAACTGACCTCGAAGACTTGTTTGTGCGCTTTGCCGGTCACGCCGACGAGCTCATATTCCGGCAGACTTCGACCGCGCGCCTGCAGCCACTCCTGCAATCGCGTCTTCGGATCACGCAAATCATCGGCGTCAGGAAGATCGATAAGCCGTTCGGCAAAGACATGCTCGATCATAACGCTCGCGGCATTGAAACCCCCATCGAGATATACGGCGCCAAAAATCGACTCCAACGCGTCCGCGAGAATCGATTCGCGTCGGTGCCCACCCGTCTTCTTTTCACCACTGCCAAGCAGCAGGTACTCACCGACACCCAGATCTGCTGCAATTTCTGCGAGCGATTTTTCTTTGACGAGAGCCGACCGCAGCCTGCTGAGATCGCCCTCCGAGGCGCCGGGTCGTGCTCTAAAAACGGCACCTGAGATAACCAGGTCCAGAACGGCGTCACCGAGAAATTCCAGGCGCTCACTATTGCGAGCCGATGCGCTTCTGTGAGTTAAAGCCTGAGTGAATAATCCGCTATCTTTAAACCGATAGTGCAGCGTCTTATAGAGCCAGCTTTCGGCCTTTTCCAATATCTTCGCTCTTATTCTCGGCGTCGCGTATGCGCGGCCGTGGGCTTACTTACGGATGATAACCCGCTTGTCGAAATCGACGACGAATGAAACATTCGCGATGAAGTCTGCTTTATGCGAATAAGCAGCCGCCACTTCAAAGCCGCCGTCGACCGCCGTTACGGCTACATCTTTAGCGTTGATCTCTGCGACGCTTTCGATATCGAAGCGACGCGAGATGGAACTGCGAATCGCCGCGCGCGACGGGCCCGCACCATCAAATTCTTCGTACACGCCGGAAACAACACTCGCCACTTTCATATAGTTCAGATAGACCGGAGTAAGTCGAAGAGCAGCGAATGCGAACAATCCCACAAAGGCGACCAGAATGGCCACTCCGAGCGTCGTCATGCCAGACTGCCGGTGCATGGCGCGATAATTTTCCAAAGGCTTGAGGTACATACCGATCTCTCCGTTGATATTTTGCGGTGACACAAACCGTCACCGATCAGCCTAGCGTCATATTACCGACGAATTCAGTGACTGGCACCACATTATTGGATCTTCATGCCGATTCGACTCCACGCCGGAGCACGCCACGGCACAAAATGCATCCAGATGCGAACGGCCTCGCCGACCAGGTATTTCTCGGGAATAGCGCCGATGAACCGACTGTCTCGGCTGCGGTCACGGTTATCACCCATGACGAAATAGTGTCCCTCCGGCACCCGATAGGTGCCGTCACGCGTCGAGAACCGTGGGTTCGTTACCAGAATATCGTGTACCCGGCCATCAAGATCTTCAACGAATACCGGCGCATCGAATGAAGCATGCGGGCCCTGTTTCAATTCTACGGTTTGCCCGTTGATGGTCAGACGCTGGCGTTCATAGATGATCTCGTCGCCGGGCAGCCCGATTACGCGCTTGATGTAGTTGATACTGGGGTCCGACGGCAAACGAAACACGATGACATCGCCTCGCTCCGGTTCCCCCGTTTCGATGATTTTCGTCTCGGTCACCGGCACGCGCAATCCGTACGCGTACTTCTGCACGAAAATAAAGTCGCCTTCGAGCAATGTCGGCATCATCGAGCCGGACGGGATTCGAAACGGCTCAAAAATAAATGAACGAATGACGAGAACGAACAGCAAGACGGGAAAAAACGAACGTGCATACTCGACGAGCGTCACCAGCGGACCCGGCGCCTCGCGCGAGTCTCTCTCTGCGGTTTTCCAAATCATCTTGTCGGCCGCCACGATGGCAGCCGAAATCAAGGTTAATGCCGTCAGTATTAGGGCAAGATTAACGATCAATATACTCACTCACTTCTCAACACGTAACACGGCAAGAAATGCCTCCTGCGGTATCTCTACGGAACCGACCTGCTTCATTCTCTTCTTGCCCGCTTTTTGTTTCTCCAGCAGCTTACGCTTCCTCGAAACGTCTCCACCATAGCATTTGGCCGTTACATTTTTTCGCAGCGCCTTGACGGTACTGCGGGCGATCACCTGGTTGCCGATTGCAGCCTGAATCGCTACATCGAACATCTGCCGCGGAATTAACTCTCTCATTTTTTCGACAAGTTCGCGGCCCCGATGTTTCACCTTGTCGCGATGCACGATAATCGAAAGTGCGTCCACTCGTTCCTTGTTGATCAGCACGTCGAGGCGCACCAGTTGAGCTGGCTCGAATCGTTCGAAATGGTAGTCAAACGATGCGAAACCGCGACTGACTGATTTTAGCCGATCGAAGAAATCCATTACTACCTCGGCCAATGGTATCTGGTATTCAAGCGAGACCTGACCACCCAGGTAACGCATTTCTTTTTGCAATCCGCGCTTTTCGACGCACAACTTGATGACCGCGCCGACGTAGCGCTCCGGCACAAGGATATTTGCCGTGATGATAGGCTCGCGAAGCTCCGCGATTTCGTTGATGGGCGGCAGTTTCGACGGATTATCGACCATCAGTGTGTCGCCGGTCGCAGTGATAACTTCAAAAATTACTGTGGGTGCCGTGGTTATCAATTCGAGATCGTATTCGCGCTCAAGGCGCTCCTGCACGATTTCCATGTGCAGCATGCCGAGGAAGCCGCATCGGAAGCCGAAACCAAGCGCCGCGGATGTTTCCGGTTCGAAATGCAACGCAGCATCGTTCAGGCGTAATTTCTTTAACGCCTCGCGAAAACCCTCATAGTCATCCGAGCTTATCGGAAACAAGCCCGCGAATACGCGCGGCTGAACCTGCTTGAAGCCCGGTAACGCCTTTTCGCAAGGCCTGTGACTTGCCGTTAGCGTATCGCCGACCGGTGCACCGTAGATATCCTTGATACCGGCAATAACGAAGCCGACTTCGCCCGTGCCGAGTTCGCCCCGATCCTCCATCTTCGGCGTATACACGCCGACGCGATCGGCAAGGTGCGACGTGCCGGTAGACATCACCGTGATCTTGCTGCCCTTCGCAAGTCGGCCATTCATCACCCGAACGAGCGAAACGACGCCGACGTAATTATCGAACCATGAGTCGATGATCAATGCCTGCAACGGGCCGTCCGTATCTCCTTTGGGAGGCGGTATGACCTTGACGATCTGGTTCATCAGTTCTGGCACGCCGAACCCGGTTTTGGCACTGACATGAACAGCATGTTGTGCGTCGATGCCGATAATGTCTTCAATTTCTGCGACGACTTTTTCAGGGTCGGCGGACGGCAAGTCGACTTTGTTCAGGACCGGCAGAACCTCGAGGCCCTGATCGATGGCGGTGATGCAGTTCGCGACGCTCTGCGCCTCGACGCCCTGTGCGGCGTCGACCACCAGCAAGGCGCCTTCGCAGGCAGCCAGCGACCGCGAAACTTCGTAGGAGAAATCGACATGCCCGGGCGTATCGATAAAATTAAGCTGGTATTCCACGCCGTCATCCGCCATGTAGCCAAGCGATACGCTCTGCGCCTTGATCGTGATGCCGCGCTCACGTTCGAGATCCATCGAATCGAGCACTTGCTCGGACATCTCACGATCTGCAAGCCCGCCGCAAACCTGTATGAAACGATCCGCAAGCGTGGACTTGCCATGATCGATGTGGGCGATAATCGAAAAATTGCGAATGTGCTTCATGAATGCGGAAAACCAGGCGTCGGCATCGCAGGGACCAGCGGGATCAAGCGGCGAAGTATACCGATTTCAGGCGCCTTATTTCGCATCATTCGCCCGACTCCGCGGACAATGACTCCAGCAGCCGGGAAATTGCCGGCCGATCCAGCGAATACTGGCATATCGGGCGATTATCGAACTCGACGACCGGGATCCGGATATCGTATTTTTCGCGCCAGTCGGGGCGTGAATCAATGTCGCAAATCTCAACGTCCAGGCGGCCGCGAACCAGAGGAAGTAGTTCTTCCATGAGCAGCTCGCATAGATGGCAGCCATCGCGGCTGTAAACCTTCAGGGATTGCATTCAGCGGCCGATTGGTAATGGATCGGACGACAGTCGTTCGACAATGGTCGGCGTAAACTGTTGCAGGCAGCTTGCTCTCTGCAAGCGGGCACGTGCGAGAACGATGCCCGCGACGATACCGATCAAGGCGCCCACTGCGGCGTAGAAATCTCCCCAACTCGCGATATAGGCAAGCGCGGCGCCAGCAACCGCGCCGGACAACGGGAGTCCGTAGACGATCAGTGAGGCCTTGAGAATATTGGATGGCGCGAGTTCCATGCGCACCTCATCACCCCTGCTCACCGTAACGCCGTCACCGATGAGCGCATCGACACGCCGACGGCGCCCGGTGGCGCCAAGCAGTCCGGCGCCACAGCCCTTGCCCGCTGCGCAGCGTGCACAGGCGACGGACGCATCGACCTCAACCACCGCCCGCGGCGACACATCGATACGTTCAACGGCAATGACTCGTCCACGTGGATTCTCCATCGCACAAGTTTACAGCAGAAGGGCTTCACGCCACGCAGCGCGAGAGAAAAAGCGACCTAGCGGGCCCGCATGGTCGTGGCGATTTGCTCAACCGTCATAGCCGGCACCTCGCCGACAGCCGTGACATGATGATCGCCAATGACAGCGCTGTACGAATTGGAACCGCCAACACTCGACGGACCTTGAGACTGACCGGCGGCAAGCTCAGCAACAAAGACCGACACATTGGCCAGGCCGTCGCTGTAGAGAATGTGGGTGACGAAGGCCTCGCTGCCCGGCATCTTCTCCTCATGCATCGATATCGCCCGAAATCCGACAGGCAGGTCGGCGCTTGCCCATTCGGTCTCGACGGAGCGCGTCACATGGCGTGCCGGTTGATTGAACCAGCGGTAATCCTCGGTGCTGTAGGACGGTTCCAGCGCGCTTGCGTGAATTTCCTGGTTCAGGCGTATTTCCGCAAACTTTACCTGTTCGACTGCGGTGCCATCATCGGCGATCAGCTGCGTCTGCAACGGGAACGCCGTTTCGGTGTCGAGCCAGATTCGGTAACCATATCGATAGCCGTCGTGCGGCCGAATTGCAAGGAGTTGGGTCTCCCGGCCCGCAACCCGGTCTTCGCGAACGATTGCCACGTCGTACTCGTTACCGAAACGAATCTCGCTCGACGGCAACGCCGAAAACAAGGTTGACTGATCGTCCCATTCTTCCACGAGCACCGATTTGCGGTCAGGCAGAATACAGTGGACTTTGTTGCCATTACGAATAATCTCGAGACCGTTGCCCTCCTGCGCGACAACCTTCTCCTGGACGAAACCTTCGGAGACTTTGTGCGCGACCTTAAGCGCCTCGGCTTCGCCGCCTCTGATACGAATAACGGTCCCCTCGTAACTGGTTGACTGAACGGCTGCGCCCATGCGATTAAGCCAGTCGGCGGGATCTGGCGAATCTGCCAATACCGAACCAGCCGCAAACAGCAAGCCGGACAACAGGATCAGTGCGGCAGCAGACTGTCGTTGCGGCAACGGCATCAGGGTTGCGTCGGCTTTGCGTCCACGCCGTTGGCGCGCGGCGTTTCGTCTGCGTCCGCCGATTCCTGAAGCGCCTCTTCACTCCAACGCAGCGTCACAAATCGCGAGTTCATGCCATTCGCACCATTTTCCTTCGCCGTCTCCCCGTGGCTCAAATAGTACTGTCGAAGCTGATCGTTGATCGGCCGAGGCACGGTGTACCCGGAATCGAACTCTGCCACGGTAGCGTCAGGCGTGGCAGGCGTAGCGCCATCGACGCCGATGGTCTGTTGCAGGCCGAATATCGCCACCACTGCCACCGTCGCAGCGATCGCCAGGCCAGCAAGCGGTCGTATTGCTTTAGCCGGCGGCACGCCGGTAATCTCGGCTGCCTCTTCGAGAGGTTTGTCGTCAATGGCGGCGGACACGCGCTCGTGGATTCGATCAACGCCCGCCACCGATATTTCACCGCGTAGCGCCCTGCCAATAGCAAGATACTCGGCCACTCTGTGCCGATGCTCCGCATCCTGGCCCATTCGCCGTAACAGCAGATCAGCTTCGTTATCCGGAAGCTCTCCATCAACAAACGCAGAAATTTGCATTCTTATTGCGTCATTCATACTTCACCCGCATTGGCCTTTCGGCCGCCTCTAGCCTGTGAGCGATCCCACTTTCTTGCTGATCGCGTCACGTGCTCTGAAAATCCTCGACCGCACAGTGCCAACCGGGCACTCCATCGTCTGTGCAATTTCTTCGTAGCTCATCCCTTCCAGCTCTCGAAGGATGATCGCCGTTCGCAAGTCCTCCGGTAACGCCGCGATGGCGCGCTCAACCGTATCTCTCAATTCGTTGCTGAGCGTTATTGCCTCGGGCGTATCCGTCTCCTTAAGCTTTGCGTGCAAGTCGTATTGCTCCGAATCCTGCAAGTCCAGGTTGACGTTTATTGGTCGTCGCCGCTGCGCCGCAAGATGGTTCTTCGCGGTATTCACGGCGATCCGGTACATCCAGGTGTAAAACGCGCTGTCACCGCGAAACCGCGGTAACGCCCGGTATGCCTTGATGAATGCTTCCTGGGTAATGTCCAATGCCAGTTCCGGATCTCGTACATATCGCATGACCAAGTTAACGATTTTGTGCTGGTACTTGAGCACCAACAGGTCAAACGCACCCTTGTCACCCCGCTGGACCCGTTTGACGAGTTTCTTGTCGGACGACTGATTGGACATTCAGGCAATCCCGCCAGGATATCCGCGCAGCCAGCTGACTTCGGGATAGACCGGCCTAAGGTCGATAAGTTCTTGGATATCTGCCTTTTTCATCGCTGTTCTGTGACACCGTTCCCGCTACGGTCGGCAGATGAGCCCACTTGCCTCGATTGCTTGTTGTTTTTGTTGAATCATCAGGCATGTTAGCAGCTTCATGGAGTGGCTCCAACGTGCCGCCAGATTACCTGCAGGCGGCGCCAATCATCACTTTCGCGGCATCGGCCCTGTAATAGTTCTGCGCAGCGGTGGCCGTCCTGGGTCTCAAACAGGAGCCAGCCGGCGCGTCTCAACAGCACGCTGCCAGCAAGGAGCCGGGCCGTACGCCACTGACCGTCAGCTTGCAGCAGCAGCATTGAGCCGCCCGGCGCTATCCGCATGCGCCGACACAGGGCGAATCCCCGACGGATTCTGACGAGTTCCTGCGCACACAGCGCCAGCCAGGTGCCCGCGGCGGTAACGATCGCGGCCGCGTGCAGCGGCAAAGTCACTATCAGCAGGATTCCGATGCCTGCCAAGCCCGCCCCGGACAACAGGACAATCCATCGCAGGGTGCGATCAGGTTGGAGTTCGGCTGAGAATGTGCTGGATGACACGCGCGATCGGCTCCGATGCCGGCGTCTGGCGTTGCAATAAATAGCCGTTCAGCTCAGGGTCTGCAAGTGCCAAAAGGGCCTCAAAAGCCGCCTTTTCGCTATCATCCGCCGTTGGGTAGCACTCCTTGAGGTACGCGAGCAACAGCTCATCGAGTTCGCGCATGCCGCGTCGGCATTGCCACCTGAGTCTGGAATTCTTCATTGGTCTCTATCGGAACGGCATTGCCAGCGGAGTCTCGATTCCTCGCTCAATACTTCCTTTCCGCCAGCATCTTCTTGGTCTCGGCGATCGCCTGTGCCGGGTTGAGATCTTTGGGACAGGTCTGCGTGCAATTCATGATCGTGTGGCAACGGTACAGGCGGAACGGATCCTCGAGTTCATCGAGTCGTTCGCCAGTGGCGTCATCACGACTGTCGACCAACCAGCGGTAGGCCGCGAGCAAAGCGGCGGGACCCAGGTAACGGTCGCTGTTCCACCAGTAACTCGGGCAACTCGTGGAACAACACGCACAGAGAATGCAGGCGGCCGGCTCATTAATCAGTTCCTGGTCCTCCTTGCTCTGCAAGCGCTCCTGATCGGGTGGGGGCGGTGTGCGCGACTGTAACCACGGCTTGATCGAAGCGTACTGCGCATAGAAGTTGGTCAGGTCGCCGACCAGGTCTTTGACGATTGGCAGATGCGGCAACGGGTAGATCTTGACGTCGCCCTTCACGCTGTCAATCGATCGAGTGCACGCCAGCGTGTTGCCGCCGTCGATGTTCATAGCGCAGGAGCCACAGATGCCTTCTCGACATGAACGGCGAAACGTCAGGGTCGGATCGATCTCGTTCTTTATCTTGATCAAAGCGTCCAGCACCATCGGACCGCAGTTGTCGAGATCAACTTCGTAAGTGTCGAGGCGCGGGTTGACGCCCGTGCTCGGATCGTATCGGTACACTGCGAAGCGACGAACGTTGGACGACCCATCGGCAGCCGCAAAGTGCTTACCGCGCGATATGCGGGAATTTTTCGGGAGTCTGAATTCAGCCACGGTCGATCATCCCTGAATACCCGGAAACGGTCTCAATACACACGTGCTTTTGGCTCGACATAGTCGACCTCGTCAGTCAGGGTTTCCTTGTGCACCGGCCGATAACCGAAGCGGACCTTGCCGCCGTCGTCGACCCAGGACAGCGTATGTTTCATCCAGTCCCCGTCATCGCGATCCGGATAATCCTCGCGCGCATGCGCGCCGCGGCTCTCCAGCCGGTTGGCGGCAGACTCGATGGTCGCCGTCGCGTTGAGCAACAGGTTTTCAAGCTCCATTGTTTCAACGAGGTCGGTATTCCACACCATCGAGCGGTCGGTCACCGCCACGTCCGCGAAACTCGCAAACGTCTTTCTCAGGAGTTGTACGCCTTCATCCAGCACGTCGCCGGTTCGAAACACAGCGGCGTGTCCCTGCATAATCTTTTGCATCTCCAGCCGAATCTCCGACGTCGGCCGACCGCCATCTGCATTACGCAATTTGTCGATGCGTGCAACGCTGTCCTGCCCGGCATCGGCCGCGAACGGCTTGTGGCGTTCACCCGGCGTCATTTCGGTGGTGCAGAAATGTGCCGCCGCGCGACCGAATACGACGAGGTCGAGCAATGAGTTTGAGCCCAGCCGGTTCGCGCCGTGCACCGATACACACGCGGCCTCACCGACCGCCATGAGGCCAGGCACGACGGACTCAGGATCGCCGTCTTGCAATGTGGTGACCTGGCCATGGAAGTTGGCGGGGATGCCGCCCATGTTGTAGTGCACGGTTGGCAGTACGGGTATCGGTTCCTTGGTGACATCGACGCCCGCAAAAATACGGGCCGACTCCGCGATGCCGGGCAAGCGTTCCTCAATGACCTCGGGCCCCAGGTGTTCCAGGTGCAGGTGGATATGATCTTTTTCGGCGCCAACACCACGGCCCTCCCGAATCTCAATGGTCATTGAGCGACTGACGACATCGCGTGATGCCAGGTCCTTGGCGTTCGGCGCATAACGCTCCATGAAGCGCTCGCCGTCTGAATTCGTAAGGTATCCACCCTCGCCGCGCACGCCCTCCGTAATCAGGCAGCCCGCGCCGTAAATGCCCGTCGGATGGAACTGCACAAATTCCATATCCTGAACAGGCAGGCCGGCCCGCAGGACCATCGCACTACCGTCGCCGGTGCAGGTGTGCGCCGACGTGCAGGAGAAGTAGGAACGTCCGTAGCCGCCCGTCGCGAGAATGACCTGGTGCGAACGAAAGCGATGCAAACGGCCGGTCGCAAGGTCTATTGCGACAACGCCACGACACGCCCCGTCTTCCATGATCAGATCAACGGCGAAGTATTCGATGTAGAACTCGGCATCATGCTTGAGCGACTGTTGATACAGGGTATGCAACATCGCATGGCCGGTGCGGTCGGCCGCCGCGCAAGTTCGCTGCGCCGTGCCCTCGCCGAATCGCGTGGTCATGCCGCCGAAAGGACGCTGGTAGATCTTGCCGTCCTCCGTCCGCGAGAACGGCACCCCGTAATGCTCCAACTCGATGACAGCGTCGGGCGCTTCTTTACACATGTACTCAATGGCGTCCTGATCGCCGAGCCAATCGGAACCTTTGACGGTGTCGTACATGTGCCAGCGCCAGTCATCCTCACCCATGTTGCCCAGCGCTGCACTGATACCGCCTTGAGCTGCGACGGTGTGGCTGCGCGTCGGGAACACTTTCGTAATGCACGCGGTGTCGAAACCGGCTTCCGCCAGACCGAAGGTTGCACGAAGGCCGGCACCGCCGGCGCCGATGACAACGACGTCATAACTGTGATCAATAAAGTCGTAGTCGCTCATGCATTGAGTCCGATCTTCAAGATTGCAAAAACCGCGGCGGCGGCGAGGAGTATATGGGCGAAGCGCGACAATAGCAGCGTGACGACTTTGAGCCCAGGCGCATGCACATAATCTTCAATCACGACCTGGACGCCCAGGTACGAGTGATAACCCAAGGTCACGGATAACAGCAGCAGCAGGACGCTGTTGACGGGGCGTCCGATAACAGCAACGACGTCACCGTGACTGAAGCCGGGCATCGTCGCCAGCCACCATGCGAACCAAAGACCAAGAAACAACAGCCCGATCGCCGAAATCCGCTGTCCCCACCAGTGTGAGGTGCCGTCTTTGGCTGTTCCCAGCCCCAATACCCGGCCCAGCGGCGATCGAAGACTCATGATGCGCCCCACCAAAACACGGCCGTCAGGGCAACGGCGCTAATCAACACCAACCACGATGAGCGGTTGGCCTGCTGTTTCTCAAAGCCGCGGCCAGAATCCCAGACCAGGTGTCGAACGCCGTTCGAGAGATGGTAAAAGAACGCGAATGTCCAACCGACCAGGGCCAGTTTTCCGATCACGGTGTCCATGGCAGATAGGAAGATCGCGTAGGTCTCGGGCCCCGACGCCGCGTCGAACAGCCAGACAACGAGTACGACGAACCCGACTGACAGCGCAGCGCCGCTTACGCGATGCAGTATCGAAAGGACCATTGTGATCGGCCAGCGATAAATCGAAATATGGGGTGACAGTGGCCTGTCGTGGTTGCTCATGCGTTTGCTTCTTATGGTTGTCAGCGGCCAATAGCGACGCCGCATATTATGCTGAATAGCCTGCTAGAAATCGATACAACGGCCCGCCTTTTCCCAGTCGCCATAACGCGTTGGATCCAGTCCGCCACGACCGCCAATCTCTTTTGGCGCCTTGTCTTCGGCAGGTGGGTTATCCTTTGCCTTGGATTTTTCCCTTTTGGCCTTATTTTCTGGTTCTCTTGAGTCCATAGTTGCAGTATGCCAGAGCCGTTATGAGCCTGCAGTACCCGGAAATATTTTGATACAGATGCATTTACTATCGACTATCAACATCAGCGGCGAGGACGCTGCCGCATTCCTTCAAGGGCAGTTGACGAACGACCTGCGACGCCTCGATTCGGAGGCAGAGATTCTCGCAGCCTGGTGCAATCCCAAGGGCCGCGTGATCTGGTTCGGAACGCTGTGCGCCACAGACTCCGGATTTGGACTGTCTGCGCCGGCGGATACGGCGGACGACATCGTCAAGCGCCTGACAATGTTCCGCTTTCGCTCAAAGGTCGATTTCGACATTGTTACTGACGGCGCGACTGTCGATCCGCAGTTCCTGGTCCGGAACGGCTTCCCGTTCATAGGCGGCCAACAGTCGGAAAAATTTACGGCACATATGCTGAATCTCGACCTCTTGGATGCGATCAATATGGACAAAGGCTGCTATACGGGCCAGGAGGTCATCGCGCGCACGCATTACAAGGGCGCCACCAAACGGCGAACCTTGCGCTTTGAAAGCGCAGCGCCGGTATCGGCGGGCGAAAAAGTGTCGGACGGCGAGCGAGACATCGGTGAAGTGCTCAATGTCGCCGGCACAGACCTGCTGGCCGTGGTTCCCATCGACAAGGCGGATTCCCCACTCACCGTCAACGGCATCGATCTCACACACGTCGCGCTGCCGTACCTGTAGCCCGACCGCGGCGTCGATCACGGGGATCTCTCAGTCGCTCGGACAGCTGCTCCCGTCGGGCGGGGCCGAGGTTCGCAAACTCGCTTTGTGAGACAACCCCGCGCTCACCGCCGCTGACCCATCACGTTTTCCCAATCTATTCGCCAATCATCCAGGACATGCTGCAGCTGGCAGCTGCGCGTGTGCGGTGGGCGGGGGTGTGCTCGAGCGTCGTGCGCAGCGATGTGACGCAGGACGCCAAAACGAGCGGAGCCCGATCCGAGCGAGACAGGGATGTCGAGCGAGGTTAAGCGAGAGCACACACCGGCCATCGCGCACGGCGAAAAAAAGCGGGACGTACGCCAAAGAAGTTCGTTAGTCAAAAACCTCAGGTCGCATATGCGGGAACAGCAGCACATCCCGAATCGATGGCGAGTCCGTCAACAGCATGACGAGCCGATCGATGCCGATGCCAATACCCGCCGTCGGCGGCATGCCGTATTCGAGCGCCCGAATATAGTCATGGTCGAACGCCATGGCTTCGTCGTCACCCGCTTCCCTGTTTGCAGCCTGTGACAGGAATCGTTCGGCCTGGACCTCGGGGTCGTTGAGCTCCGAGAATCCATTCGCAATCTCGCGACCAGCAATGAACAACTCGAATCGATCCGTGACGAACGGGTCGGCATCGTTCTGGCGAGACAGTGGCGAAACTTCAGTCGGGTATTGGGTGATGAATGTCGGCGCACGGAGCTCATGTTCCGCCGTCGCATCGAATATCTCGGTTTGCAGCTTTCCGGGCCCGTCATTCTCTTTGACAGGAATTTCGAGCTTGTTGCACAGCTCGACAAGGTAATCGCGTTCACGGATGCGGGACATGTCGAAATCCGGGTTGTACGCCTCGATCGCTTTTTCGACGGTCATGCGCCTGAACGGCTGCCCGAATTCGTACGTCTCGCCCTGGTAGCTGACGATTGTCGTGCCGAGAATCGCCTCGGACATGCCGTGCAGCATCGCCTCGGTCATGTCCATCCAATCGCTGTAATCGGCATAGGCGCGATAGGCTTCCATCATCGTGAATTCGGGATTGTGCTGCGTGGACACGCCCTCATTGCGGAAGTTGCGATTGATTTCATAGACGCGTTCGAAACCACCGACTATTAGCCGCTTGAGATTAAGCTCCGGCGCGATACGCAGGTAAAGCTGCATGTCGAGTGCGTTGTGATGCGTCGTGAAAGGCCGGGCAAGCGCGCCACCCGGCGTCACCTGCATCATCGGCGTTTCAACCTCGAGAAAGTCCGCCGCTTCGAGAAAGGACCGCATGTACGTGATGATCTGTGAACGGGTACGAAAAACATGCGCACTCGACTCGTTAATAATCAGATCGACATAACGCTGCCGGTATCGTGTTTCCTGGTCTGACAAACCGTGAAACTTTTCCGGCAGCGGTCGCAGTGACTTGGTCAGCAGGCGGACTTCGGCCGCCATGACCGTCAGCTCGCCGGTCTTCGTCCGGAATAACTCGCCACGGGCGCCGACGATGTCACCGACGTCCCACTTCTTGAATGCCTGGTACACGCCCTCGGGTAGGCGGTCGCGCTCGAGTCGAATTTGAATCTGTCCGCTACGATCCTGCAACTTGATAAAGCTCGCCTTGCCCATGACACGCTTGACCATCATGCGGCCGGAGACCGAGACCTCAATGTGTTCTTCGCGCAACGCATCGTCATCGTGTGAATCGAACGTCGCATGCAGCTCTTCCGCGACCGAGTTTCGCCGAAAGTCGTTCGGGTAGGCATTGCCTTCCGCACGCAGCGCATCGAGCTTGCCGCGTCGCTCGGCGATTAGCTTATTTTCGTCTTGCTGCTTGTCGTTACTCATCGGTACGCAGTCACAGTCCTTGTTTGAGGCTTGCTTCAATAAAGGCATCGAGGCCTCCATCCAGCACAGCCTGAGTGTTACCGGTTTCGACACCGGTACGCAAATCCTTGATGCGGCTTTGATCCAGCACGTAGGAACGAATCTGGCTGCCCCAGCCGACATCGGCCTTGCTCTCTTCCACCGCGGAGGCCTCGGCACGCCGTTTTAGCATCTCGAGCTCATAGAGTTTCGCTTTGAGTTGATTCATCGCCGTCGCCTTGTTTTTGTGCTGCGACCGATCGTTCTGACATTGCACGACGGTGTTGGACGGCAGATGCGTAATTCGCACGGCAGACTCTGTTCGGTTGACGTGCTGACCGCCGGCCCCACTCGCGCGGTAGACGTCGATACGCAGATCGGACGGATCGATTTCAATATCGATATTTTCGTCCACCTCAGGTGAAACGAATACGGATGCAAAGGACGTATGCCGGCGGTTTCCGGAATCGAACGGCGATTTGCGAACCAGCCTATGAACGCCGGTTTCAGTTCGCAGCCAGCCGTAGCCGTATTCGCCGACAATATGCACCGTGGCGCTCTTGATCCCCGCCACTTCGCCGGCAGAAGCCTCGATGACCTCGGCTTTGAATCCGTGCGACTCCGCCCAGCGCAAGTACATGCGCAGCAGCATCTCCGCCCAATCCTGTGCCTCGGTGCCACCGGCCCCTGACTGAATGTCGACATAGGCATTGTTTGCGTCCATTTCACCGGAGAACATGCGGCGAAATTCGAGGCCTGCCACCTTCCGTTCAAACGACTTCAGGTCCCCGATGACTTCGTCAACCGTTTCGCGGTCATCTTCCTCTTCGGCAAGCGCCAGCAGTTCCTCCGCTTCGCGCAGACCTGTCGACATTTCGTCCAGGCCAGACACAACCTGCTCGAGTTGTGACCGTTCCTGGCCCAATGCCTGCGCACGTTCGGGATCATTCCAAACATCGGACTGTTCCAGTTCGCGTTGAACTTCGGTCAGTCGTTCGGCTTTGCCCTCATAGTCAAAGATACCTCCTCAGCGCATCAGAGCGCTCGGCAAGGTCGACTATGGTTTGTTTGATCTGACTGGTTTCCATCGAGGCAACTCAAGCTGAAAAGGGCGCGATCTTATCATGCAGCGCCGCTGTGCAACGCTGCTATTTGCTCGACAACCAGCTGCGGATTTTCGATGCCGCGATATTCGTTGACGTCGATTTTGTACGCCAACTGTACGATACCGCGATACGCAGGTCCCGCCTGGTTGAATGCAATCGCGTCAATCACGTTCCCGCCGGCGGCTGGCCGTACGCGCAGTTTAAGGTGATTTTCGCCAACGACGCGTTGCTCAACAACCGAAAAATCACCGCTCCAAAGCGGTTCCGGGAAACCGGACCCCCAGGGGCCCGCGTCTCGCAGCGATCGAGCGAAACCTAAGTTAAACGCAGAGCCCGGGAGCTGGCCGTCCGTGACGATTGCGCCGCTGAAGTCAGCGTCGGGATAAAGACGACCCATCTGCCGCGCCGCAATGCGCTTGAAGTCCTCGAGCCCCGATTCCGAAATCGACAGCCCGGCCGCCATCGCATGGCCACCAAATTTATCGATAAGGCCCGGTTCTACGGTCGATACGGCCTCGAGCAGATCGCGAATATGGACGCCGGGAATTGAACGCGCCGAGCCCTTGAGCATGACGTCGTCCTCGCGCGCAAATGCGATAACAGGCCGATGACAACGTTCGCGGACCCGTGCCGCGATTAGGCCGACAATGCCCTGGTGCCAGGAAGCATCATAGACGCACACACACGAGGGCCAGCGTCGCGAGCCCAATGCATCGACATACGCAAAGGCCTCGTCACGCATCGTCGACTCGATATCGCGCCTTTCGCTGTTGATCTGATCGAGAATGCGCGCGTAGTCATTCGCTGTTTCGGCATTGTCGGTCAGAAGGCACTCGATCCCGACGGAGATGTCTTCCAGTCGACCGGCCGCATTGATGCGCGGCCCTACGACAAAGCCGAGATCCGAGCTGACGCAGCGGCGGATTTGCCGGCCCGACTGCTGCAACAAGGCCTCGATACCCGGTACGGCGTGCCCCCCGCGCATTCGCAGGAGTCCCTGTTGCACCAGGATTCTGTTGTTATGGTCCAGCGGTACGACATCGGCGACTGTGCCGAGTGCGACAAGATCCAGGTACCGCGCCGGTATTTTCGCAGCGCCCGCAGTGCCCTGCTCTTCGAGCAGGCGCCCGACCCTCGCCATCAGGTAGAAAGCAACGCCGACACCGGCGAGATTGCGACTCGGAAACGTACTGCCTTTGAGATTGGGATTGAGTATCACTGCCGCAGCCGGCAATTCGTCGCCCGGCAGATGGTGATCGGTTATGAGCACCGGTATACCGAGGCTGTTGGCCTCGGCGACGCCGTCGACGCTGGATATTCCATTATCGACAGTGATCAGTAAGGCGGGCTTTCGTTCGGCAGCCACCCTGACGATCTCTTTCGACAAGCCGTAGCCGTAATCGAATCGATTCGGAACCAGGTACTGGACATCCGCAAATCCAAAGCTCGTAAGGCAGCGGATCAAGAGCGCCGTGCTGGTTGCACCGTCGACGTCGTAGTCACCCACGATAAGAATGCGTTTGTCGCGATTCGCGATGACCAACTCTGCCGCCTTATCGATGTTCTCGAGTGCGCTTACCGGCGCCAGCCTGGCAAGGCTGTAGTCGAGCTCTTCGGCGGCGGTCAATCCACGCATGGCGTAAAGGCGCGCGTGCAAAGGATCGATGTCGCCCAGCCGTTCAATATCGGATTGGTTTGGAATCGGTCGGCTGATGACGGGCCTGGCCTGTTTCATGAGCCGTCGTGTTCCGTCGTCACGAAATCGAGCAGCTCTGATTCGCGGCGCCAAAACCGCCACGCATGCGAACGCTCGATATCAGCGCGAAGTCCATCTCTGAAGATCAGCGTCAGGCGAGCAAACCGCCTGGCGCGCAATGCACTACGCAAGGCTTGCAGGCAGTCTTTTACAGCAGCCGAGTCATTTTCGAACTCGGGCATTACGGCGACGAAGCCGCCGTCCGATGCGTCGACGCAATGCTCGATGTTGCCTGGCCACAGTTCTGCAACAGCCGTAGCACTTTCCCAATAACCCAGCAAAAGCGGATCGTTGGCATAAAGCGGCGGTTGTGGTCGCATCTCGCGACCCGGAGCCTTGCCGCCGCCCCAGAGCCAAAGGGAATTGATGGGGCACTTGCCAGCGGCAACCCGACGTAGGTTGACATCGTGATCGTGCAACGCCATTTCGATTTCACTGATCAGGTTGCGGTAGCTCGCGGCCCCCTCGCCGTCCGGTAGAAAGTCGCTCGGCACCCGCTGGTCGATCACGTACGCCGGCACCGCGGCCGACGCGATTGGCTTATCGGCGCGAAGATAGCCGCTGGAACCGAGCCGCGTGAAGCCTATACTTTGTTCGTCGCCAAGCACGGACTGGAGATGGTCGACCAGCGCTCGCAGGTCGGCCGGCGGTACGCCAATGCGCCGCGGTGCATGCAAACACAGGTGATCCAGTCGTGGCTCCAGGTACACCGGGTCTGCCGCGGCAATCCACACCGTCGGCCGGTCGCCGGTCTGACCCCACATTCGAAGCGCGCCCAGCCCTTCCCGCGGGTACGGTAAGCCCACGGCCTCTACGATTCTTGCAAGCAAATCCCGAGGTTCAGGATCCATGGAAAGATTGGAACGCGCGAGCCATGTGCGCAATGATGTGTCCTGCAGGCGGCCGCCTGACAGCGGCGGCAACACAACGACCGCGGCAGTTTTGTCATATGATGCGTTCACAATGAAGCGCCGATGTTAAGGGATGCGCCTTTGAAATTCACAAGAGAATTAGCCGGGACGCTGACTATCCAGAG
>JABDNG010000061.1 GCA_013001045.1 Woeseiaceae bacterium
CGCTGCCCGGCGTTGTATACCCACGCGTCGCGCGGGTCGATGACCTGGTTGATGTTTTCATGGACCAATAAGACATCGCCCTCGAGACGAGCCGGCGCTTTGATGGCCTGCTTGTAATAGAACAGGCGATTAGGTGGCGCACCTTCGAGATACTGGGCAAAGGTGAGCTGGTCCTCGAACACAACCGGGCTGAATGCGCCGCTCGACTGCACCGGAATCTGCGTGTAGCTACGCTTCACGCTGCCGCCGCGATATCGAAGCACGTGGTTCCAGACAACTTCAATGCCGGACTTCGGGATCGGAAACGGACAGTATGCGTCGACATTCGCGAGGCCGTTACCGCCGTCAGTTGTCTGTGCCGTGAGCGCATCTTTCTTTATGGCTTCGTAGATCTCGGCTGGGTAAGCCGCGGTGCGATGCGTTGTGAAAACCGGCATGCGGAAAGTGTCGGGATACCGTTTCAACAGCGCAATCTGTCCCGCCGAAAGATTGTCTTTATATTGTTCGAAATTTTGCGCCGTTATCGTGAATAGCGGCTTCTCGTTCGGAAACGGATCAACGAGCGGCTCGCCTTCGACATAGCCTGCCGGCATTTTCGTCAGACCACCGGTCCATGCCGGAATAGTGCCTTCCGCGTTGCCAGCACGCTCTGCGCCTATCGGCGTAAGTTTATCGCCGCCGAGGCTTGCGGCCTGTTCGGCCGTGAGTTCCGCGAATGCATTCTGCGCGAACAGGCCAAGCGCAGCCAGGATTGTGATGTTTGTGATTGTCTTCATGATGTTATTGCTCCTGGAATTCGTGTCAGAAACTGACGGAGAGAGACAAAGACAGGAAATCGCGGTCTTCGACAGTGTTGTAGTCGCCGCCCGAGAATGTCGTGTATGCCAGCGAGCCCGTATACCGATTGAGATATTCGGCTTCGAGGCCCAGCGTCAGGGCTTTCGCCCCTTCATTGAAGTTCGTGTTAGGCGAGTAACCGTCAACGTCGTGTGACCACGCAAGGGTCGGCGTCAGGTTGATGCCGGCGATCGCGTCGTTGTACGTGAGACCTGCGCGTATGCGGTATCCCCAGGACGAATCGGTTACGTAGCCATCGTTCGTGCAGTTGACCGGGTTCGTGTTCGGCACGATAGTAGGGAGAATACCTTGGAGTGGCGGCGGGAGTTGATTGTCCGGCGGCGGGATAAAGGGCGCGTCGCAAGCCAGATTGCCGGTCAGCGCGGGAAGCAGCGGCGGGATGCCTAGCGCCGCCAGTGATATGGGCGTGAAGGCGCCCATGCCGTAGATCGTGTTGCGGCCGTAACGCTGCACCGATTGATCTGGCAGGCTGCCCACCCAGTTGGCGCCGATCTCGGCCGCGATCGACAGGCGGCTGGCGCCCATGACCTGGTCGATGAAGCGGATGAACGTGACCTGAGCCTGGGTAAACGGCAGCTCGTCGTAGCCTGACACCGGGTTTCCGAATCCAGCTGCCAGCACCAACGGCGTCACCGTCGAATAGGGCGCGTAGCCCAGGGCCGCCGTCAGGATCTCGGTCGCGTTGATTTGCACGGGGTAGTCCGGCCGGTAGCTGACCTCACCCGAGATCGCGAAGCCCGCGAAGTTGGTGGCGAAGCTCGCACCGAAGAGCTCGATGTCCTCAGGGAACTCGGCGAAATACTGTGGGTTGCCGCCCAGCGGATCGCCCGGGATAAACGGCGCATTCGGCGGGCCGCCGAGGGTCGGGTTGGTGGATGTGAAGCCGCCCAGGTAGGGCGCGCGGCTGTGGTAATTCAAGTAATAGATGCCGAACTCGGACCCGGCGAGTTTTTCCGCGAAGTAGCGGATTCCGATGCCGAACTGGCCACCATCGTCGGGCTCAATGTCGGGCAGCCGCGTGACGAACGCGCCGCCTAGCATGTTGAGTTGGTCGCTGACCTGGTTCGACACCGTGACGACGTTGCAGCCGGTAGCCCCGACATCATTCGTCGAGAAATACGTGCCGCAGCCGTCTATGACCGTCTTTTCCCATTCGAGCTGGTAAAACGCCTCGATGCTTAGTGCGTTCGTCACACCGGCTGAGATCGTCAGCATCGAAACAGGGAGCAGGCCTTCCTTGATCTCGGCGCCCGGACGCCGGAACGCAGAGACATCGATGGGATTGACCGTGTTAATACCGTTTTGGATGAAAGTGCTCTCACCCCAGCTAATCACCTGGCGACCGAGGCGAACGTCCAGCGGAGCCTCGTTTTCGCCAAGGTAAAACGTGTTGTAGATAAACGCATCCAGCAGCTCGATGCCTGACGCTTGCGCGAAATCGTCGAAGCCGCTCATCGCGAGCTCGGTGTTGGGCGTGTACTGGTTGGCCGAATTGCCGTGTGGCCGCGAGCCATTTTCAAGCTCCTGGTCGTACCAGTACTTGGCACGCAAGAACACGCCGAAATCGCCGTTCCTGAGCTCGAGATCGTGGACGCCCTTCAGGATCAGCGAATAGATATCACCGTCTTTGAAGTTGAGGTCACCGTCGTCGGCCGTACCGGTCGAAGCCGTACCGAAGCCCGGCGCATTGCCCGGTGTGACCAGTAGTGGCTCGATTTCAGACATGCGCCAGCTGGCGCCCAGTGAAATCTGGGAATTGAAGCTCCCTTCGAAATCTCCCCACTTGAATTCAGCCGCTGAGGCGGGTGTGGTAAAGACGCTTACAAGAATCGCAAGCGCAAGTGCTCGGCCAATGCTTCGCCAGTTCATTTCAGAATACCTCTTGTAGTACTTGATACCTTCAATCTTTCCTTCGCCTGCCAGGCCGTTTTCCGGCCTGGTCTCATCGAGGGGCACACAGCAGGTTCACCGCCATGTTGTGTCCAGCTGGGGGTTGGATTCGGATATGCGCTTTAGCGTGGCCGCAATAGGCCGGCTGGTCGGGAGCCAGCCTTGTGGCCCGCTACCCCTCAAACATAGCGTAAACCGATATAGGCCAGTCTGAATATAAGGGAACCACGCAACGCGAAGGCCTGGCCCAGGTACTTACGAAAAGGGCCTGTCTGGAAGGGCTGAACGTGGCCGCGCGGGCCTGCTACCGCGCCTGCAGCCATCTGCCGTCGATATCGCCCACGCGATCGAAAGACTCTCCGAGCAGGCCGCCCGGTTCACGTGCTTCACCCTCGGCAAATGGCATGACGCATTCGAGTATTGTCGCTACATCGGCGCTGCGCGGTCGATGATTTCGTATGAATCGGCTATCGTCCTTCCGCCCCGATTGCGGAGGTCGCAATTCCGTCAGCCGAACGTCGCCACGGTAAGCGCCGAATTCTTCGACACGGACGCGCGCTTCATGCCCGCGGAGTTGTAGGGCATCGCGATTTCTCCGTTGCTCGTTACGGCGACCACCCCGGCGTCGCCAC